>JBAVYG010000112.1:0-1730 GCA_049698675.1 Terriglobia bacterium | reverse complement strand
GGACAGAGGCCAGCAAATACCGGATCGCCGAGGGCTTGTAACTCTTGGCTAACAGGTCGCGCAGGGTATAGAAATTGCCCAGTGACTTCGACATCTTCTCGCCGTTGACGATCAAATGCTCGGCGTGCAGCCAGTAGCGCACGAACGGCTTGCCCGTGGCCGCCTCGCTCTGCGCAATCTCGTTCTCGTGATGGGGGAAGATGAGATCGACGCCTCCGGAGTGAATGTCAAAAGTCTCGCCCAGGTATTTCATGGACATCACGGAGCACTCGATGTGCCAGCCGGGTCGCCCAGGCCCGAGCGGCGTCTCCCAAAAGGGCTCGCCTTCCTTCGGCGCCTTCCAGAGCGCAAAGTCGCGGGCGTCGTTCTTGTCGTACTTGTCCGTATCGATCCGTGCCCCGTCGCGGATGCCCGAAAGGTCGATCTTGGACAGTTGGCCATAGTTCTTGAATGCGGCCACGCGGAAGTAGATCGAGCCCTCACTCGCGTAGGCGTAACCTTTTTCAACCAGCGTCTGGATCACCTTCACCATGTCATCGATCGTGTCCGTGGCGCGCACCACGATTTCAGGATCCTCGAGGCTCAAGAGTCGGCGGTCCATTTGGAAGGCTTCGACGTATTTCTCTGTGTACTCGCGCAACGACACGCCCGCGGCTTGGGAATTGCGGATGGTGTTGTCGTCCACATCCGTCAGGTTCATGACGTGCCGGAGCGTGTATCCCCGGTACTTCAGCCAGCGTCGCAGGATGTCCTGGAACACGAAGGTCCGGTAATTGCCGATGTGGGGGAAATCGTAAACGGTGGGGCCGCAGGTATACATGCCAACCCGGTTGTCGTGGAGCGGCTTGAACTCTTCGATTTGCCCGCTCAGTGTGTTGTGGATGCGGAACGGCATACAGTCAGCCTGCTTCTCAGTGATGCAAGCCCTCAATTCTAGGTACCCGCGCCAAGCAAGTCAAGAAACTGGAAATTAGGGTAGTGTCCTAGTTTGGATTTTTCGAAGCTTGCACTGAAGATGCGACAGTGACATACTTCAGCTATGGCTGGAGAATCTCCACGAGATGAAAAACCGACAGACTGGTCTGTGTTAACTGCTGACCAAAGGCTCGAAATCGCAAGCAAGATAAGATTTGCCCTGATGTCTCTTGCAATAAGTGATGCAATCCCTCAATGGAAAAGTCCGGAACAACTTCCCCATTGGCAACTCGTAGTTGAATCATCATGGTGTGACAATAAGTCAGCAGGCACCGTCGCAGCCGCAAGGGAACGCGCGATCCAGCTAGCGAAAATATATGTGCCGTTGAACGGGTTCGTTCTCAAGAGCCCTCCGAAAAAGTGAAGAAAGATACCATGCCAAATAAGCCCACGAAGAAAGCCGCCAATCGCAGTCTTGTTTAGCGGAAGCCACCCGAGGATACAAACCAGATCGCCTACAGGGTCATGGAGCAAGTGATTAAGCGCAGTGAGTAATGTTGGCCTTATATCACTGGTAGCTTTTCGGCCAATGTCCGCATGAAGGCATTTACTGCGCCCATAATTTCAAGCGCTTCCTCTTCCGTGATTGTTTTGACGGGCACCAGCTTATCATTGAGATGGGCAATCTTGTCATTTCTCCACGCACGTTGGATGGCCTGCATTTCAGGCAGCAACTCCCTAACTAATCCGATATGTGGCTGAAGGGCTGGAGGCAGGTCCTTGTAATCAGTCCGAAGCGCATATCTTTCGACCTT
>JBAVYG010000111.1:0-14199 GCA_049698675.1 Terriglobia bacterium | reverse complement strand
TTTCATGTTTCCCTCCGTGGTAACAATCTTCCTTCGATTCGCCGATTTCCAGTTGTTATAATCCGCAGATTCCGCAGATTACGCAGATCACTGTCAGCAGTCGGGGTGTTTGTGGTCTGCGCAATCTGTTAATTCTGCGGATCACTTACTGTGGGCAAATCGCTTGTATTCAAGTGACGGTGCGCCGAAGTTCAGCAGCAGGCCGACTTCAAAGCCCGTGGCCTTGAGGTAGTTGATCAGTTGAGCGTGCTCGACCCCCGTCAGCCGCGCCAAGGCTTTCAGCTCCACAATCACCGAGTCGAAGCAAATGAAATCCGCGCGGTAACTCGTGCTGAGCTTTTCGCCTTTATAAAACACCGGCAGCTCGACCTCGCGGCGAAATGGAACTCCCCGCAAGGTGAATTCACGGGCCAGCGCCTCTTGATATACCGCCTCTAGAAACCCCGTCCCCAGCTCGCGGTGCACCTCCATCGCCGCCCCGATAATGGCGTAGGTCCGCTCGTCTCGTCTTTCTTCACTTATCTGCGTCATCGGCGCAATCTGCGGATTCGTTTTTGCCCGCTTATTATAATCCGCAGATTACGCAGATGACACAGATTACCGTCGGGGTCTTTGTGTTCTATGCTTCACCTGCCTTGGAGGCGGCGGCGAATTGTGGTATATTGAGCGAATAAAAGGCGAAATCGAGGAGGCGACAGGTGTCAGGGAAAAGCGAGGCACTAGCAAACTTGGGGACGCCCGTCGAAGCGGGCTTGGCGCCTATCCAGAGCGCCCTGGAAGAAATCCGGGAGAAGTTTAAGGGCTCGCCCGCCCGTGGCGGAGTGACGGTCCTTAAACACTTCCCGGCACGAGAGGCACAGACAGCCCCAATTCCGGAGTTTCTGCCCGCCCGGCTTCTGGAGGCGCTCAGAGCGCGTGGCATTGCTTCCCTTTACACACATCAGGCGCGCGCGTGTGAGTTGGCCCATGAAGGCAGAAACGTGGTGGTGGTCACGCCCACGGCATCCGGGAAGACCCTCTGTTACAACCTGCCGATTCTGGGCGAGTTGGTACAGAACCCCGAGGCCCGGGCACTGTACCTGTTTCCCACCAAGGCGCTTTCGCAAGACCAGTTGGTGGAACTGAACAGGTGGACGGAGAAGCTGGGAGAGGAAATCCGCACGTTCACTTACGACGGAGACACGCCCCAGGACGCCCGCAAGGCCATTCGCGCTCGCGGAAACCTGGTGATCACCAACCCCGACATGCTTCACGCCGGCATTCTGCCCCACCACACCAAATGGCAGAGGCTGTTTGAGAACCTGCGCTACGTGGTGATTGACGAGCTGCATTACTACCGAGGAGTTTTCGGCAGTCATCTGGCCAGCGTTCTCCGCCGTTTGAAACGCATTGCGCAGTTCTACGGCAGCCAACCCCAATTCATCTGCACCTCAGCGACCATCGCCAATCCGGCTGAATTAGCCACTCGCATCATCGAGGAAAACGTTTTTCTGGTGGACGAAAACGGTGCGCCCTCGGCAGAGAAGTATCTCGTCTTTTACAACCCGCCGGTGGTGAACCTGCAACTCGGCATCCGGCGTTCCTATCTGAACGAAACCCGGCGCATTGCCCGCACCTTCCTGGCGCGCGGCCTTCAGACTATCGTTTTCGCCAACAGCCGACTTGCCACGGAGATTTTGGTGACCTACCTGAAGGAGGATTTTTCGCGAGCCCCCCTGGCGCCGGAAGCGGTCCGAGGCTATCGTGGCGGTTATCTGCCGCTGGAGCGGCGGGCAATTGAACGCGACCTGCGCAACGGTCGCCTGCTGGGCGTGGTGGCGACCAACGCGCTCGAGCTTGGCATTGACATCGGAAGCCTGGACGTAGCCGTGCTGGCGGCATACCCCGGGACCATCGCCTCCACCTGGCAACGCGTCGGCAGGGCAGGCCGCCGGCAGGGAACTTCCGCCGCCGTGCTGGTGGCCTCCAGTGCGCCGCTCGACCAATTCATGGTGCAGAACCCCGACTATTTCTTTGGCCGATCGCCTGAACATGGTTACGTCAATCCTGACAATCTCCTTATCCTGCTCAATCACCTGAAGTGTGCTGCCTTCGAGCTGCCCTTGCGGGAGGATGAGAAATTCGGCTCGCTCAACTTACGGCGACTCTGCGAGCACCTCGAGGAAGTCGGCTTTCTGCACCACGCTACCGACGGTTGGCATTGGGTTTCGGAGAGTTACCCCGCCGACGCGATCAGCTTGCGCTCGGTCTCTTCGGACAACTTCGTTATCGTGGACACGACCGGCGAAGCCAAAGTGATCGGCGAAGTGGATTTTTCCAGCGCCCTGACCACCCTCCACGAAAAGGCCATCTACATGCAGGATGGCCAACAGTACCACGTCGAGCGCCTCGACTACGACGACCGGAAAGCTTACGTCCACCAAGTAACGAGCGAGTATTTCACTGACGCCATCTCTTACACGAGAATCAAGGTCCTCGAAAGGTTCGACTCGGCGCCCATCGGCCCGGCCAGCAAGAATCACGGCGAAGTGCAAGTGAATACCCAGGTGGTGGGCTTCAAGAAGATTAAGTTCCACACCATGGAGAATGTCGGCTCGGGAGAGTTGACGCTGCCCGAGCAGGAGATGCATACCACCGCCTTCTGGCTCACCCTCCCCCGCGACTTGATGGAAAGCCTTCCCTACGGTTCGACGGAGCGACTGGATGGGGTGAATGGCCTGGCCAACGCCCTTGTGGCTATTGCCACGCTGCTGGTGATGTGCGACGCTCGAGACTTGGGTGTGGCCGTGGGGGAGAATGAAGAAAGCAGGATTCAGGATTCAGGATTCAGGATTCAGGAGACAGAAGGTGGGAGTCAGAAGAAGGCGGAAGACCTTTCATCCTTGGCGGCCGATGGCGACCAATCCAAAATCCAAAATCGAAAATCCAAAATCGCAACTTCCGAGGCAAAAGTTGCAGTGGTGGCTTTCGAACCCAACATCTACCTCTACGATAAATATCCTGGCGGAGTTGGGCTTAGCGAACCGCTCTTCCGCATGAGCCAATCTTTACTGGAAAAGACCCAGAAACTGATTGCAGACTGTCCCTGCGCTTCGGGCTGCCCCTCCTGCGTGGGCCCGATTGGCGAGGTTGGAGAAAAGGGAAAAGAAGTGGCTCTGGAGATCTTGCGAAGGGTGTCCGTTGTCAGTGGTCCGTAATCCGTTGATTTTTTCGGATTGGGGTTGTGCGGACCCCCTCACCCGGCCCGCCCCGGCTGATGAAAACGCCGGCGGCGGTCCACCCTCACCCCCGAGGGGGAGAGGGCCTGAGTTTCTACATTCTCCCCTCTCCCGCAAGGGGGAGATGGAAGAGTAAGTTTAGGGGCTTGGCCGCCGCGCACCCCCCTGAAAAGAGGATCTTCAGCGGGTGCGGGACTACTGACGGCATTGCCCTTCGGGCAACTGACTACGGACTACTGACAACTGACCACGGACGTTTTCACAAATGAATCTCGAACAGAAACTCCGCCAGCTCAAACAGGCCTCAGGGTCCCGGGACCGTGACAAGGAACTGGAGCAGACGCTCGAGTACTTGCGACGCCTGGAGAATCCGCAGCCCACCCGCAAGCTGCCAGCCCAGAGGTTTGCCAAGGGGATCGAGGAATACGTGAAGGGCGAGGTGTTGAAGAACTCTGGGGGCGAGTTCTTCCTGGCGCGCGAGGCATTTCCTTTCGGGCGGCCTTATGGGAAGCTCCGCATCGGCGATATTCCTTCGGCGGACCTCAGTCCCCTGAACCTGGTTCTAAGGGATGCGGCGATGCCCGATGCATCGCGGCTGGTTTTCCTGGATACGGAAACTACGGGCCTTGCCGGTGGAACCGGAACCTGCGCGTTCCTGGTCGGCATTGGCAATGTCGAAGGCATGAAGTTTGTGGTGCGGCAGTTCTTCCTTCGTGACTATCCCGAGGAAAAAGCCATGCTCGAGGCGCTGGCGGAGGCGCTGGAGCCTTGCCAAGGAATCGTCACGTTCAATGGAAAGACCTTTGATGTGCCGCTGCTCGAGACCCGGTATGCGCTGGCTCGGATGAAATCGCCCCTGGACCGCTTGATCCACTTTGACGCTCTCCACCCCGCGCGCCGCCTGTGGAAACTGCGCCTGGAAAGCTGCAAACTCACTGACCTCGAGGAAGCAATTTTAGGAATCAGCCGGGAGGGCGATGTGCCGGGATCGGAGATTCCGGCAATCTATTTCGACTACTTGCGCACCGGCGATGCGCGAGGCTTGCAGCCGGTCTTCTACCACAATGCTTTGGATGTGGTGTCGCTCGCCGCGCTTACCGTGGAGCTGGCTCGTGCTCTCGGCGACGGTGGGGCCGAAGCGCTGGGGTCGCCGCTCGACCTCTTCAGCCTCAGCCGCATCTTGGGGACGGCAGGCTCGCAGGAAAAATCCATCTCCACATGCCGTCAAGCCCTGGCGGCGGGACTTCCCCAGCCGGTCGAAAGCCTGGCATTAAAGCACCTCGCCGCGGAGTTCAAGCGAAAGCGCCAGCATGAGCCCGCCGTCGAGTTATGGCTGGAGCTTTCGCGGCGCGAGCCGCCACTGGCTGTGGAAGCGCTCGAGGAGCTTGCCATCTATTATGAACATCACCTTCGCGACTTCCGGCAGGCGCTCGAATTCACTCTCGCGGCTCTCGCCCGGCTCGAGAAACAGTTCCCTTCTCTTGCTCACCGCAACCGATTCGCCCGGCGCATGGAACGGCTGCAGAGGAAACTGGCACGGGCGTCAAGCGCGGTCCACCTCCCTCTGAACTGATTCCGCTTTCACTCTTCAACACGTTCGGACTTCCCGAAGGACTTCAAGATCAGATGTCTCTTCTCCACCGACTCTTGCCCGCTATCTCCCTTGATGGTCACAGTTTCCAAGTCCCCGATCAGGCGGAGGTAATCAGGATCAGTCGGTTCGTGGCCTGCGCCCCGCTCCACCTTTCCGGAAAAGCGGTAATATCTGCGGTGGATGGTGTTGGTCTTGAATTCCACGTGGTCTTTCTTGCGCGACCCTAAGATAATGTCGTAGCTCAGCACGTCGTCAGATTCTTCTTCACCCTGGAGGACTTCAATGAACCCCTTCAACTTCCCCTCTTCCTCCAGAAGCCCCAAGGTGTCATCGGCGGAAAGGAAATGGTACTTGCCGGTGATGTCGTCGATGCTTTCGGTATTCTGGGCAGAGCAGCGGCCCACGCCTGCATAAAGAAGCAGAAGCAGGGTGAGTGGCCACAAGGTTTGCTTCCGATGACTTCCAGGATTTCCAACCATAAGCCGAAACCACCTTTCGGGCTGATGTCTTTCACCCAGCAGCCCAAAAGATAAAGGGGAGCATCCCGAGCGGGCTTGGGGAGGCCGTACACAAGTGTATGCCGCGTTGTCCGCGACCGCAAGAGAGGCCAACCGGCTTGACAGTCGAGTGCTTTTTGGGGACGATTGCCACAGCCTTCTATAAGGGCATGTCCAAGGTAGAGGGGGAGGACCATCGATGGTTTGTCGGGGAGCTTTCACGAAAATCTGCACATTCATTCTCATGGCTGGAGTTTACTTGCCTGGGGTCGTCAGTTCGGCAGCGACCCTCAAGCCCTTGGTAGCGGGCAAGCGCGGTGTAGTAGCGGCAGGCCATCCGCTGGTCGCCGAGGCGGGCCTGAGAATCCTGGAAAGGGGCGGAAACGCTGTGGACGCAGGTGTCGCCACGCTCTTCGCTGCGTCCGTAGTGGAAATGGCCAGCTTTGGCGCGGGCGGCGAGTGCCCGATCCTCATCAAGCTGAAGGACGGTCCGGTGGTGGCCATCAACGGAAATGGAATCGCGCCTGAACTTGCCACCGTGGAGTTCTGCGAACACCTTCGCCGGGATGACCCCAGGCTGGTCACCTTCGGCACCATCGGTAACGCTCGCGGCGGGATTATTCCCTCTTTCGGCCCACTCAGCGCCCTCGTCCCCAGCGCCATGGATTCCATCCTCCTGGCGCTGGAGAAATACGGGACCATGAGCCTCAGCGAAGTCATCCAGCCTGCCGTTGAACTCGCCCAGGGGTTTCCGCTTGATGACCATCTGGCGCGGGCTATGGCTCGCACTCAGCCGGTATGGGAGAAGTGGCCCAGCACAGTGCGAGTTTATATGCCGGGCGGCCATCTGGCGAAGGCTGGCGAACTCTTCGTCCAGGCCGATCTTGCGCGGACCTTCCAAAGTCTGGCTGAGGTCGAGCGGCAGAACGCCGGGCAGGGACGTGTGGCCGCCCTCGAAGCCGTCCGCGACCACTTTTATCGTGGGCCCATTGCAAAGCGGATCAGCGATTTCTGCAAGCAGGCGGGTTGCTTGCTGCGCGAAGCAGACTTCGCAGCCTACCACGCGCGGGTTGAAGAGCCTCTCAAGACTGATTATCGAGGCATCGAGGTTTACAAGGTGGGCTTCTGGAGCCAGTCGCCGGTTTTTCTCCAGAACCTCAACCTCCTGGAGGGATTTGACCTCAAGTCGATGGGCCACAACTCTGCCGACTATATTCATACCGTTGTGGAGGCGATGAAACTGGGATATGCCGACCGCGACGCGTATTACGGTGATCCCGACTTCAACCAGATTCCCATGCAGCTCATCTCCAAGGAATATGCCAACGTCCGCCGCCCGCTGATCAATCCGGAGAAGGCATCTGCGGAGCACACTCCCGGCGACCCACTCCATTTGCAAGCGCGCGCCTCTGCGGACTTCATCCGGGCGAGGTACAGCCACCGCAACGGCGAACCTCAGGACACGACTTGCGTGAACGTGATCGACAAGGACGGAAACATGCTCTCGGCTACGCCGAGCGGGGCTTGGATTCCGGCCCTCATCGCCGGTGATACCGGTATCCAACTGACACAGCGCGCGCAGGCTTTTGTCCTGACCCCGGGCCATCCCAATCAACTGGCCCCCCACAAGCGGCCGCGCATTACGCTCACGCCGACCATCGCCCTTCGCGATGGCAAGCCCTGGCTTGCGTTCTCAACACCCGGCGGGGACAGCCAGGACCAGACGCTGCTTCAGATCTTTTTGAATGTTGTGGACTTTGGCATGAACCCTCAAGAGGCCGTGGAAGCTCCGCGCTTCAACTCCGATGCGATCTACAGCTCCTTTGACGACCACCGCGACCAGCCTCTGGCTCTGGACGTCGAAACTCGTATCAGCGAGGCAGTCCTCAAAGCGCTTCGGGAGCGCGGGCATGTGCTGGTCATGCAGGGTGAGTGGGGTAATTCTACGGCGCCCACCATGGTCGAGTACGACCCCGCCACAGGTGTGAGCACGGCGGGCGCGGACGTGCGCGGCCATCGGTATGCATTGGCCTGGTAGGTCAGTTATCAGTATTCAGTTGTCAGTGGTCCGTGGTCTGTTGTCCGTTGTAAGTGAGCGGCAGTCACTTGCCATGAAACCGTCAAAGGAGATATGTAAGAATTGTAAAATACTCTATTGAATATCACCCTACATAATGATACGCATTAAGGAAAAGGCGGAGAAGCACTTGCCGCCTTACAAAGCGTTGGGACAGTCGCCACCCCGACCTTACGCCAACTGACTTGCCGTAACGGTAGCACTGATGCCTGACAACTGACCACTGGCAACTGACGACTGACGTCTTACCGTTTAGCACTTTCGTAACACCCCAGCACTCGCAAGAGATTCGTCACCTCTGCCAAGTGGGAGAGGGCATTCCGGCAGCGCTCTTCCTTCAGGTGGCCCAGGAAATCGAGATAGAAGAGATACTCGAAGGGGCGGCCACGGAGGGGACGCGATTCGAGCTTGGTCAGATCAATATCCCGCAGGGCGAATACGCTGAGGCACTTGTAAAGGGCGCCGGGAGCGTTCCGGGTGGAAAAGACAATCGAGACTTTGTCGGCCTTCGCTGACACGTGGGCACTCCTGGAGAGCAGCAGAAAGCGCGTGTAATTCTCGCGATGGTCTTCGAGGTGGGTAGCCAGAATGCGGGCTTGGTAGACCTCGGCGGCGATGCGGCTGGCGATGGCAGCGGCCCCGGGCAGGCGCCGCTCAGCCAGCATTTTTACAGCTCCGGCTGTGTCGTAGAAAGGGATCTTCTCAATCTTGGGATGACGCTTGAAAAACTCCCCGCATTGCGCTAACGCCACGGGGTGGGAGTAAACCTGGGTTACGTCCTTGAGCGCGGCGCCGGGTGGAGCGATGAGGTTGTGGACAATGCGCAGGCTCACTTCGCCGACGATGTGCAGGTCATTCGATAGCAGGAGGTCGTAATTCTCGTAGACTGAGCCTGCCAAAGTATTTTCAATCGGCGCCAGGCAGTACTTTGTCTTTCCGCTCACCACGCTTTCGAAGATGGCCGCAAAGGTCTCGCAAGGCTTTACCGCGATCCGCCTTCCCAGCAGTTTATAGGCGGCTTCTTCACTGAATGAGCCGCGCTCACCCTGAAACGCAATGGTTGGATTATGCATTTTCACCTTCATGGATTGCCGAGCAGACCGCGGAAGAAGAAGTCCACGTAGGCGCTGGAGATTTCCTCTTGCTTGACGGCCCCTTCCATGTGGTACCACTGGTAGAGCCAGTTGATCATCCCCAGGACGGCGAAGGCGGCGATATGGGGAGAGAGCTTGGGCGGCATGCCTGACTGTTCCTGCACCCGAGCGATGAGGTCTTCGAGATACTCGATGTAAGCTCTCTTCCGGGCGTTGATCTTCTTGCGCAAAGCGCCTTTCAAGGAGCGGTTCTCGTGGAGGATAACGGTAATCTCCATGTCCCGGGCGCGGACCACTAAATCGATATGTCCAAGGATGGTCCGGCGCAGCCTCTCACGCGGGTCCGGGATTTCCTTTACCTTGGCGAGCACGGTTTCATCCAAAATATCCATTCCATAGTTCATGATTTCAAATAGCAGCGTGCCTTTGCTGCTTACGTGATGGTACAGACCCGCTTTGGTCAGGCCGACTGCCTCAGCAATGTCCTGCATCGAGGCGCCGTCGTAGCCTTTTTCGTAAAACACCTTCGCCGCAACCTTGCAGATTTCGCGTAGCTTTTTTCGAGCATCAGGCGTTCGAGCCATGGCAGAAAGAATAATACCCCCAACGCGGCCAGAGTCTATCACAGTATGCGCCAGGCGGGAAGCAGGAGGAAGATGTCAGTGGTCAGTGGTCAGTGGTCGGTTGCCCGTGGTCCGTTGGAAGGAGTAAGGAGCATCGGTAAACTAGAATGAAGCCTGTTACGTAGGGCAACGCAGTTGGACGCCCGCGGTTGTGACATAGTATTTCGCGATCATATTGGGTCGCTCCCACGCTGGCATCGATTCTGGCGATTTCAAATACTTCAGGAACTGCGCCAGAACCTGGGCGAAGTGCGCCTCGTGGCCGACTCGGTAGCGGTCCGGAATGCTCACGCGTAACTCATCGGCTAAGACCTCGCATTCGATACCGGGATAGGCGCCCTGTAGCCGCTCGATACGGTCTCGCAATGCTTGCAGCACCGCGGCGTAGCGCTCAGGCCCGTTAGGCGCGACGTACAATTCGGGTCGGTAGTTCTCTTTGTCGGTCTGCCGCACCTCGATGCGGGCGTTGGTCCCCCGGTATACGGCATGATGAAAGTCCACGTCGGCTGGCGACTCGTAATCCCACAGCACATTCAGCCGTACATGGATGCCCCGAATCTTGTAATCAACCTGATTGTTGCAGCAATAGTCGAATCGGTCCCCCTGGACGTAAGGGGCCAGAACGGCGGGAAAACCCGCGCCCCCGGTAATCCGCCGAAATTGAGATGCCGTGATGGGCGTAGCCCACCGCTTGGCGCCTACTACCTTGATGTCTTCCCGATAGTTGATGGCTTGATTTGGAAAAAGGGTCCACTGGACCAGATCCACCAGGTGGGTGCCGACATCGGTGAGGCCCTCTCCCTCCTCCTGGATGTCAAAGAAAGACAGCGGGCGCAGGCTCGGGAGCCCTGCGACAGTCTTCATGATGTGGTGGACGCTTTCCATGAAGACGCCGGGATTGTTATCCGAGGTCGGTACAATCGAGCCGAGGATCGCCGGGTCATTCACGAGTTCTCTCTGAATGATCGTGGTAATCTCGTACCGCTCGGTCATCATATCGTAGCCGACCAAGCCCTTATGATCGGCAACGTCCAGAGCGGACTCGAGAGCGTGAAGATCTTCGGCCCGGATGATCCAAGGCTTGTCCGCTAATACATTCAAGCCCGCATCAAGAGACGCTTTGATCTTATCGATCTTGCCGCGATTACGGCCGGAAAGCACCACGACATTGCCCGGCCGTGCGGAAAGCATCTCGTCGAGCGACCGAGGGCTGCAGTGGACATCGAGTTCCCAGTTCGTCGGGTCCTCGGCTCTGGTGTTGAATTGTTCGATACGACTCAAGTGCGCCAGGAGATCCGGGCCGAGAGGAGCGTAGATAGAAACGCGCTTCGCGATCCCTGGCAGCATCTCTTTTTGAACCAGAGCCGCGTGGAAGTGGGCGGGATCGAGCGTAATGAGTCTAACCTCGGTTGAAGCTTCCATATGCTCGGCTGTTCGCAAAGGGAGCCGCCCACGGCCAACTTCAATCGGCGGTTCCGCCGCGGGCGGGGCAGAGGCTGTTGCGGAGCCTCCGAACAGAGCGGTCATTCCTGCACTCTTCAAAAATTCCCGCCGGTCAATTTGCTCACCCTGCATTATCGGCCCGTTGTCAGTCTCCACCTCGGCGGTCGGGCGTGCACCCCCCCCCTGTGGCAGCCGTTTGCGTGGCGCAACGGCGTTTCGAGCGGAACCGCAGCGGGGGTCGCGCGGACGTCGCGGATCTTCCGATTGTCGCCGTTCACGCCTGCTTCGATAGCACGTAGTCGGTGCCGTAGGGCGCACGCTGCGGACGGGAGAGCAGGGCGTTCGCCTCCTCATCGTTGACGTAGCGTTCCGCCTGCGGGTCCCACTTGAGTTCGCGATTCAGTTTCATGGCCGCGTGGGCCAGCAGGCAGGCGGTACAGGAACGATGGCCGACTTCCGCCGGCGCCGCCGACGGCTGGCGCGTCTTGATGCTGGTCAGCCAGTCCAGGTGATGATCGTTCTTGGGGCTACGGTGCAGGTGGATTTCGTCGTCCTTGATGCCGGCCCGGAGCATCTTCAGGTCGCTCGCATCCAGCGCCGCGTTGCGGGACTTTTCCGCGGCCGGATCGCTGGCGGTGACGGGCGCGCCACGTGTGACCCAAATCCAGCCGTCTTCACCGATAAACTTGACGCCGGTCGGATACTTTTCGCTGAGATATACATCGGCGCCGTTGGCATAGCGGGCCCGCACGTGAAACGCGCCATGAACGTCCCACAACCCTTTCTTGGGGAACTCCGCGCTGGCGAGGATCTCCACCGGTCCGGTGTATTCGGTGTCCATGGCCCAGTGTGCCGTGTCGATGTGATGCGCGCCCCAGCCGGTGATCATGCCGGCGCCGAACTGCTCGCAGCGCAGCCAGCCCGGGCGGTCGTAGCGAACCTCTAAGGTCGCTGCCTGCGGGTGCACGCGTTTTTCCGTGTAGTAAACCGTAGGCGTGGAGCCAAGCCACATGTCGTAGTTCAAGTTCGACGGCACGGGCATTTCCGGTTCCACATCCCCAGAGGGATCCACCGGCAATCCAATCAGGACCTGTTGAACTTTGCCGATGCGGCCATTGCGAACCAACTCGCAGGCATAGCGAAAGTTATAATCCGATCGTTGCTGGCTTCCCTGCTGGAAAATGCGGCCCGTCCGCTTCATGGTATCCGCCATCTGGCGGCCCTCCTTGATGGTCAGCGAAGCGGGCTTCTGGAGATAGATGTCTTTGCCGGCCAACGCCGCTTCCATAGCGGGCTGGGCGTGCCAGTGATCGGGCGTGCTGATGCACACCGCATCGATGCTCTTGTCCTGGAGCATCTCGCGATAATCGCCGTAGGTTTTGAGCTCCGCGTACTTCCCTGCTCCGAACTTCTTCGCGTAGGCCTGTTCGAGCAGGTTCTTCGCGTCGGCAATGCGGACCGTATCCAGGTCGCACACGGCCACATACCGGGCCACATCGCTATTTCTAAGGATGCCCCTGAATTCGGAGTCCCGGGCGATGCGGCCGCAGCCGATCTGCGCCACCTGGATCATGTTATTCGGTGCGCTCCGACCGAAGACGCGGGCCGGGACAATGGCGGGAAATCCGATGGCCGCGGCTGCGGTGAGCGAGCCTTTCATGAATCCTCGCCGCGATGTCGTCTTTTCGAATTGCATGATCTCACCTCCAAACTTCAGTGACAAGTGAAGAGTGGCGAGCGTACACGGCCCGTCTCACTGGTCACTTGTCACTTTTCACTCGTCACCGTTCTTTTCACTTCCCATCGCCCAAAGAATACCACCCAGGATCTGGTTGTATAGAAGGGGGTTGGAATAGTCCGCCTTATTGTGGCCGAGGGCAAGGTAATACTCCCGGCCACCGTCGAAATGGTGATACCAGGAGAGTGGCAGAGAGTCGCCGAATTCTTCGTCGGGATGCTTCGCCTTATCGGGATCATCGAGTTGGGTACGATCGGTGACCAACAGCACGTGAATATCCGGGTTGAGGTGGTCGAGTAAGTAACACTCATCCTTCCATTCGAACGTGACGGGCAATTTCCGGGTGGCCGGAAAATCCGTATCCTTTACCCGGACGAGAAACACCTGCTGGTGTGGGTGGCGCACGAACTTCCCACCCAGCACTGACCAGAAATACGGCCAATCGCGCTCCGAGCCCGAAGCGGAGTGGATGCCCACAAAGCCGCCGCCGGACTCGATGTAATGCTTAAAAGCGTTCCGCTGGGAGTCGTTCAAGAACGCTTCGTTATTGGTGTTCGCAAACACCAGAGCCTTGTACTGCTTCAGGGTTGAGTCCGCGAAGAAGAGGGGATCATCCGTCACATCCACCTCGAATCCGTTCTCCGCACCCATTTTCTTGATGGCTTCAACGCTCGATTGAATGTTGTCGTGAACGTACCCTTTGCCGTTGCGGGTGTAAACCAGGACGTGCTTGTCCGTCAGGCCCGCACTCGATGAACTTCCCGAGAGCGATACGCGGAACTTCATGGTCAGAGGCGCCTGGCTGTCCAGGCGGCGCAATTCCAGTCCCGGGTATTCCACCCCCAGGAATCCGTAATGCCGCAAGCACCAACCGTTGGGCGCGCCGGGGTTGGAAGGATCTTCGGTGACGCGCGTGGTGGCCATCTTGCCACCAAAACTGCCAGTCAGCTCCGCCCAAGCCGCGGGGACGCGGTCGCTGTCGGGCGCGTCCTCCTGCGCTGCGGTGCGAATCTTGGTGTCGGTGCGCGGAGCGAAACGGATTTCCAGCCCTCCGCCATAACCCTTATTGAGTTCGTGCGTGCCGCCGATCGCCACCTCCGCACCCGCCACCGAATGCAGGGTGACGGTCACGTCGAGGTCGCGGCGCCCGTCCACAAGGGAATGCGCGACGATCTCCACGTTCTCCTGCACCACCTTGCGCTCGCCCACGTACCAGCCGTCCTGAAACGCCAGCACCGCCTTGTCCTTGCCGGCTTCCTTGCGTTCCCACTTCTCGAATCGGTCGAGGATGCCCTTGATCATCCAAAGGTCGTGAGTCTTGCCATCTACAACGACGACGGGCCACATCCAACTGATCCCGCGGTGGTGGGGATGGTCCTTGGGAAAATCATCGGTGACCACCACGCCGTTGGGCGCGTAGACGGGATAGAGATAGCAGCAGCGGGCGCGATCCGGCGCGGCCCCCTCCTTGAGCATCGTTCCGAAGTTGTAAACAAACACGGGCGAGCCGTTTTCCGTCAGCTCCACTGAGTTGGAATTCAGGTCGTGAAACTCGAACTGTCCCACGGCCGTGACCGGGGCGACCGCCAGCGCAAGTAAGGAAAGAATCAGAGTCTTCACGCTCTCACCTCTCTTCCTGTGAATCCGTCAGTCGCGGGGGGTGTTTGTGGAATGGTCCGCACAAGGCTGCCGTCCGTTTAGGTCCAACGGTGCTGGGAAGGCCCTCCAGCATCCCTGCTTGCTCCCGGCTCTGGCGCTTGAGGAGACTTGGAACCAACTAGCGAAGCCCTGTTTCGCACAAACGTGCCAGTTTGTCAAGGCCGAGCAAGGACCGTGTGTCAAAGCTCTTTAGAAATGTCCCCTTTCTTACCTCATTAGAAATGTCCCCTTTTTGGTTTTCTCTTTGTCGTTGGCC
>JBAVYG010000110.1:0-3727 GCA_049698675.1 Terriglobia bacterium | reverse complement strand
GCGGACCTGCTCAGCCCTGTTTCTGCTTACTTGCGACTTTCCCCTGAGACCTCTGCCGGGGCGAGCCACCGTGCCCCTGCCGGCAAGGCGCATCCTTACAGCTTTTTGCTGGAGAGCGTCGAAGGCGGTGAGCGGGTAGGGCGCTACACTTTTTTTGGCGTTGACCCGTTTGAGGTGATTTCCTCTCGCGGCGATCGAATTACCATCGTCCAGGGCTCGCGGCGGAGGGAAGAATCCGGCGACATCTTCGAATGCCTGCGTCAAGTGGGCGCGCGTTACCGCTCCGTGACCCTGCCCGGCCTGCCGCCATTCACGGCCGGCGCCGTGGGCTTTCTTGCCTATGAAGCGGTCCGCAAGCTGGAGCGCCTTCCGCCCCGCGTCGAGATGGACGTTGACGTGGACGACGCGGCCTTCATGTACTTTGCCAACCTCGTCGCCTTCGACCACGTCCAGCACCGCCTCTTTCTGATTGCGAATGTTCTGACGGAAGAAGGCAGTGGTAGCCTGCGCGCCAAGTACGACGCCGCGGTCCACCAGCTCGCGCGTATGGAAAGCCTGCTGCGCCGCCCCCTCCTCCTGCCACGCCTCCGCCCGCCTCGCGGCCCCTGGCGCGTGCGTCACAACATGACCCGCCGGCGTTACGAAACCATGGTGGAGCGCGCGAAGGAATACATCCGCGCCGGCGACATCTTCCAGGTTGTGATCTCGCAACGCTTGGAAGCGCCGGTGCGCGTCCCGCCCTTCGAGATTTATCGCGCCCTGCGAGTGGTGAACCCGTCGCCTTACATGTACTACCTGCGCATGGGCGATTCCACCATCCTCGGCTCTTCCCCGGAAATGCTCGTGAAGGTTTCCGGACGCGAAGTGGAATACCGGCCTATCGCCGGAACGCGCCCCAGGGGAAAGACGGAGGATGAGGACAAGCGGCTGGAGGAAGAACTGCGCGCCGACCAAAAGGAGCGCGCCGAGCACATCATGCTCGTGGACCTGGGCCGCAACGACATCGGGCGCGTGTGCGAGTTCTCGACCGTGCGGCCCAAGGAAATCATGTTCGTCGAGCGCTATTCCCACGTGATGCACCTGGTCTCATCCATCCGCGGGCGGCTGCGCCCGGATGCGGACAGCTACGCCGCGCTGGCAGCCTGTTTCCCCGCTGGCACGCTCACCGGCGCGCCCAAGGTCCGCGCCATGGAAATCATCGACGAGCTCGAACCCACGCGCCGCGGCCTGTACGGCGGCGCGGTGCTCTACCTCGACTTTTCCGGCAATCTCAACTCCTGCATCGTCATCCGCACGGTGCTCATCAAGGGTAAGCGCGCATACCTGCAGGCTGGGGCCGGAATCGTTGCGGACTCCGTTCCCGCCCGTGAGCACCAGGAATGCCTCGATAAAGCCAAAGCCATCCTCAAAGCTTTCCAAATCGCCGAAAGGGGTTTGTAGGGGCAGGAGCCCTTTGCGGTACACTCCCTCGGAACCAGGAGGCCAAAAAGGGAATCCTGGTCACGAAGGAGTGTTATCATGAGCGCAAAAGAAGCTATCGGGCTTGGGTTCAAAGTGATAGTAGTCGCCATCGGGTTGAGCATCATCTTCATTATCGGGGCGATGGTCTCCGGAATAGGGCGGCAAGCACCGACCCCCGCCGGTGCGGCGGCGGCAGCCACGGCTGGGGCGCACCCCGCAAATCCCCTGTTGTTGCTCTTCATCGCGTCGCTCATTCAGGCCATTGTCGCCACCTACATCGTGCTGGAAGCGAATTGGAGTGGCTGGAAGCTCGCGGGCGCGCTTTTCCTGGTGTCTCTGAACGCATCGGTGCAGGCCGCGATTGAAGCCTGGTATCTCCGGGGCCACTTGTCCCCGCATTTCATCCCCCAAATGCTGATTATGGGAGTGGTGACCAGCGCACTGTTTGCGCCGTTAGCCGTGTGGATTCTAGGAGGCTTCCGGCGAGGCCCGCGTGAAGTGCCAGTGGAACACGCCCACTGGTCCGCCGCTCGGTGGGCCGGGACCCTCGCCGCAACCACCGCCGCCTTTATCGTGCTCTATTATCTTTGCGGTTACTACATCGCCTGGCAGAGCGCGGCGCTCCGCCAATTCTATTCCGGCACGACCGAGATCAGGAGCTTCTGGGGACAGATCGCTTGGACTTGGTCTTCCACGCCGTGGATGTTTCCGCTCCAGGCCGGGCGGGCGCTGCTGTTTGTGGCTATGATGCTGCCGGCGATACGGATGCTCCGCGGTGGAGCCCAGCGCGTGGCTATGGGAACCGCATTGATGTACGCGGTGTTCGACGGGAGCCCGGGGCTGATCATACCTAACCCCATCATGCCCCCGCCCGTTGCGCACGCCCACCTGGTTGAACT
The DNA here is from genome assembly GCA_049698675.1 of Terriglobia bacterium. GTDB lineage: Bacteria > Acidobacteriota > Terriglobia > UBA7540 > UBA7540 > CAVROP01. The sequence continues at coordinate 1,367 of JBAVYG010000110.1, read as the reverse complement.
CGCTGTCTGGGGCCTGCTGTTCGGCGCGTTTGTGGGCTGGTCGATGAGCCAGGGCCGCGCCGCCGTGCCGGCGGAGTTGCAGGTCGCCAAAGCCGCCTGAGTCGCCGCGCATCCTGCAACGGCACGGTTTTGAGTTTTTCCTTTACCTACGTTTCGCCCATCACGGTGACCATCACCGCGCGTTGACGTCCGCGCACATCGCACTCGAGATGGAAGATTTGCTGCCATGTTCCGAGCAGCAGTTCGCCTTGAACAATGGGTACGGTCAGTGAGGGGCCGAGCAGGGTTGCCTGCAAATGCGAATGGCCGTTGCCGTCGTGCCACGCCTGCTCGTGGCCGTAGTTGCGACTAGGGGGGATGAGCTTGTTGAGGATAGCCGGCAGGTCATGCTGTAGTCCGGGCTCAAACTCGATCGTGCCAATTGCCGCCGTGCTGCCGATGTTGAAAACGTTGACGGTTCCGGTCTTGATGCTCGACGCAGCGACGGCGGCAGCGACCTGAGGAGTGATGTCGTGCATGTCGCCTTGCCCTGCGGTGCGAAGTGAAAACTGCTGTTGGTGAATCATATCCCTATGTTCGCACGACGCTGGCAATCGTGGAACATTTTTTGTTCAGGCCCGCCAGCGCCTGAACGCTTCAATCGAGGATATTATGTTGTAAAATCGGAATTGTCCGGGAAAAGCCAAGCGGGATGGGTGGGAGGCGACGGCACAGCCCACGGAGACACGGCTATGACCATCGAACTGAAACCGGAACATCAGCAAATGATCGAGCTGGCGATCCGATCCGGAATTTATCATGACTCCGGCGAGGTGCTGGATCAAGCGTTCGAGATCATCCGCGCACAACTGCACAGCGAAGATTGGCTGGCGGAGCAACGCGAAGCGGTGGCGGCCCATATCGCCACCGGCTTCGCGCAAGCGGAGCGCGGCGAACTCGTGGACGGTGAGGCGGCGATCGAGATGCTGCATCAACGCCGCGCCGCGCGCTTGAAGACGCGGTGATGAGTGCGCCCTTCCAACTCACCCCTCAGCGAGTAGCGCGGACCTCCGGCTTTGAGGTCCGCGGCCTTTCTGCTCATCACATCTTCGGTGGTGTATTCTGGCGTCGTGTCGTCCTGCGTTGCGGGATCGCCCTCTTCTTTCCGATGGATTCTTCTTCGTCACTGTGCGGTTACTCGATGGGGCAGTGACCCGCCTGGCAGAATGCTGAAAAACCTTTGTGAATATTGTCATTCCGATCCCGCCCTGCGGGAGAGGAATCTCTCACTGGAAACCCCGATCTGATCGGGGCGAGATTCCTCGTCGTCCCGATCAGATCGGGACTCCTCAGAATGACAGGCGAGGCGGGTTTTTCAGCATCCTGCT
>JBAVYG010000109.1:0-3856 GCA_049698675.1 Terriglobia bacterium | reverse complement strand
GAGCAAAGAGAAAAATCCCAAGGTAATAATGACATCATGAAAAGTAGCGACCACCGCAGCGATGCCGTATGATAGCTCAAAACGGAACCAGATGTAAACCAGCATGGCGCCCAGTCCCGCCAGCGTGACGTAGAGAGCCTGCCGGCGAAGGTCCTTCCCAACCTTGGGTCCAACGATCTCGGTGTTCTTGACAGCAAAGCTGGAAAGGTAGAAGTCATTTCTGAGTGTCGCGATCACTCCCGCGTTAGCACCCGGGACCGAACTCAATTCCTGGAAGTCTGAAATAAGCCCACTTCGCGGTGGGGAGTTCCTGAAATTGACAACTGCTTCCGCCAAATCCCGGTAAGTCTTGGTAGCGGAGTCGAAACCTTTCGAGGAAAGTCCCAGAGGATCGGCAGCCACCAAATGGTCGGAGACTGTTTGGGGACTGGAGTTATTGAAATCCAGTTTGCCCGCCTGTCCCTGCCCGAACAAGCCGGACAAGGTGGTCACAATGGCCCGCTTCCCTTGATCCAGGGCTTCGCTTGAGGTAGTGCTCTTCAGATCCAGCCCAATAATGACTTCGTGGTCGCTGGGTACACCGTATCTCTGTATCGTGGCGCCACGCAGATTCTGCCGGTCCAGCTCACTGCGGATGGCATCCAGGTTGGGCGCCTTGGAAAACTTCACATTGACCACGGTTCCGCCTCGGAAGTCGATCCCGTAAGCAAGACCTCCCTTAACCGCCATGGAAATCAGTCCGGTAGCAGCCAGCGCGAGGGACATGGCGATGAAGTACCACTTTATCCCCATCCAGTCAATCTTCGGCTCGTGAAAAAACTCCATAGCCTAATCGCCTACCTCGCTTTTCTCTTTGACACCGAACGACAACCTGAAGTTCCCCTAATTTCTGCTAGATGCTGAGTTCCGCACCTTTCTCCCGCCTTGAAAGGACATAATCAAATATCACACGGGACACAAAAACGGAAGTGAAAAGGTTGGCCAGCAGACCGATGGTTAAAGTGACCGCAAAACCACGTATGGGACCAGTTCCGAAAGTAAAGAGAATGGCCGCGGAGACAATAGTCGTTACGTGCGTATCAATGATGGTCACAAATGCATGCTCAAAGCCGCCGGCAACCGCCGCTCCCACCGCCTTGCCCAACCTTAATTCCTCGCGTATGCGCTCAAAAATCAGCACATTGGAGTCAACCCCCATGCCCACCGTCAGGATAACTCCTGCGATGCCTGGCAAGGTCAAAACTGCACCAAAGTAGCCCAGCGCCGCGATCAGGATAATCAGATTCAAAATGAGCGCCAAGTCAGCGTTAATGCCCGCTCCGCGATAATAAACAAGCATGAATACAATCACCGCCACAAAGCCCACAATGCAAGCGATGACCCCGTGCCGAATCGAGTCCGCCCCCAGCGAAGGACCGACCGTCTCCTCAGAAAGGTACTTGATGGACGCCGGCAATGCGCCAGAGCGCAGTACCAGAGCCAAATCCTGCACCTTTTGCGGGGTAAAGGGACCTGTGATTTCGCCGCGGTCACTAATCTGGCTCTGGATAACCGGCGCGTCATAAACCCGATTGTCGAGGACGATGGCCAGTTGCTTGCCTACGTTGGCGCCTGTCACCCGCCCAAACCTTGCCGCGCCATCGCGCGTCAGAGTGAAATTGACGCTGGGACGCCCATTGACATCGTGCGAGGGTTCAGCACCACTCAGGTCCCGGCCGGTAACCGCCGCCACGCGGTTGACCACGTACCAAGTCTCGCCGTTCTGCCCGGTGGGTCCAGGCAACAATTGCGTATCTGGAGGAAGTACTCCGCCGTGGGCCGCCAGCGCCGACTCGCGACTCGAGATGGGTCCATCCTGAACTATTTTCAACTCCAGAAGCGCCGTGGATTGAATAATGTCCTTGACGCGCGTCGGGTCATCGACCCCGGGAAGTTGGACGACCAGTTCAAAGTCCCCCTGCCCGTACTCGGCAATGGTTGGCTCCGTGACGCCCAACTGGTCCACCCGGTTGCGGATGGTGCTCATGGCCTGGAGTAGAGCCTGGTTTCGAATGTTGGCCGCAGCGGTGGTCTTGAGGGCCAGCATCCAACTCGTGGCATCTCCTGGCATGCGGGAAAGTTCCCAGTCCGAGAATTGTTCGCTCGACAAGGTCTGCAAATCGGCGCCCTTTTCCTGGGGAACGCCCTTGACGACAATCCGGTGTTTGGGAGGCTGAACTTGCGTATCATCGGCTTTCTGAACATCTGCGTAGGGGATGTTTTTTACCTTCAGCTCGTCTCTTAACCTCTCCAGGACTTGGTCGGCGGTGATGTTCACAGCATCTTCGACCTGGACCTGCAGCACCAAGTGGGTCCCGCCCTTCAGGTCAAGGCCCATGCGAATGCGACTGCGGACGTTATCTTTCAATTCCTGGAAGTTCTTCGGAAAGCCAATTATCCCCAGGAGGCAAACCACCATCACAATGCCTATAAAAATCGCCCGGCCTTTGATCTTCATTTCCATGGCTTGACTTCCTTCATTCCCCCCCAGCAGGAAGCTGAGAAACCCGTGTAGCCTGTCATTCCGAGCGAAGCGAGGAATCTCGCAGGGCGTTTGTTTCCAGAGCGAGATTCCTCGCTTCGCTCGGAATGACAACGATCACAATGGTTTTTCAGCATCCTGCTTGAGTCCCATCCCTACGGCCTTGGCAGGGCGCTCCGCCGGCCAGAACCGTCATTACTTCTTCTGCTTGCCGGCTGTTGGCTCCTGCTTCCCCTCTCCGCTCGCCTCTTCCGGCACCATGCCTGTGATCGCTGACCGCGTCACATCAACCCTGACCTGGTTTGCAATCTGGAGCTGGACGACACCATTCCTGAAAGAAATAATCGTTCCGTGAATCCCGCCGCTCGTCACGACGCGGTCACCGGTCTTGAGATTGCGGAGCATCTCTTGAGTCTTGCGCCGCTGTTGCTGTTGAGGCCGGATGACCAGGAAATACCAAATCGCGAACAGGGGCGCAAAAAGGAGAAGGAACTGGCTTAGCGCCCCACCCGCACCCGGGTCTGCCGCCAAAAGAAATGATTTCGCGAAAGTGCACTCGATCAAGGTCGAGCCGATGAGCAAAGGATTTTAGAATATGCCCCCGCCAGCGAGGAACATGATTAGCGGGGTTCGGGCTTTCCGGATTCGTCTCAGGGATGGTTTGCGCGCCTAAGGTTCCGCGCGCACCCTAGAATGAAATTCCGCGAACGCTCCAAACAACAAAGACTGCCTGATTTTGCGCATCCTGTCAACGTAAAAGTGGAGGTTATGCTGGGTGGTCAAAATGGCCCCCAGCATCTCCCCCGCAACCAGCAAGTGGCGAATGTAACTTCGAGAATAGCGCCTGCAGACCGGGCACTCACAAGCCGGATCAAGCGGCGATTCATCCCGCGCGTACTTCGTATTCTTGATTATCACCTTACCCTGCGAAGTGAACACACAGCCGTTGCGCGCATTCCGGGTGGGCATGACGCAATCGAACATGTCGATTCCACGCGCCACGCATTCCACTAAGTCCTCGGGCGTCCCCACTCCCATCAAATAGCGCGGACGGTTGCGCGGCAACAGTTTGGCTGTGTATTCGGCAACTTCATACATTTCCGCCTTCGGTTCACCCACCGAGAGCCCGCCCAGAGCGTAGCCTTCGAAATCCAATTCCAGCAGGCCCTCGGCACTTTCCCGCCGCAGATCCCTATCAACACCACCCTGCACAATGCCAAACAAAGCAGGGGCTGGGACCTGGAGGCTGGGGGCTGGGGGCTGAGAACTAGGGGCTAGGGACTCGGGACTCAGGGCTGGGGTGTCGGGACTCGGGACCCGGGACTCGGGACTCGG
>JBAVYG010000108.1:0-10282 GCA_049698675.1 Terriglobia bacterium | reverse complement strand
GTCTAACCAAGCAATCAGTTGCGTGGGAAAGCCTCTGAATCCCTGATCGGGCTCCATGTGATTCTGAGTGCCGGAGTGTCTGGTCCCTGTTCTCGCAAGTACTTCTCCTTTTCGAACGGCCCTAATGCCGCCCAGCGACTATGCGCAGTTCAATGCGGGGCGATCGTTCCTGCCTGTACTTTTGGTGGTCGCGTCGTCAGGGCAATCAGGGGAATCAGAGTGAGAACCAGCACTCCAAGATATTGAAAGATCCGAACCAGCGCCACCATGGTGGCTTCACGCTGCACCAGGCCAAAGAGGGCAGCATAAGCTTGCTGGTCGGCCAATACAGGGCCGGAACCCGCAAACAAACCCCTCAGCCCACCGAGCAGACTCAGCACCGAAGGGGAGGTCTGGGTGATATTGGCGACCAGCAAGTTGGTGTGCTCCTGCCCCATGCGGGTCAGCATTGTAGCGACCATGGAAATCCCAATTCCCCCACCGATGTTCCGCATCATATTGAACAAACCGGTGGCGTTCCCCATTCTTTCTTTAGGAGTGAAAGCCATGGTCAAAACCATGAGCGGCACAAACACTAACCCCATCGAGGCGCCTTGAATGAACTCCGCCCAGAACACATCCCAGTAACCGACGTTCAAGTTGAACCCCATCAACCGATAGAACGAAAAGCTGAACGTCAATACTCCGCAGACGAATACCTTGCGGGGATCGAACCTACTCACCAGGGAGGAGGCCACAGGCATGGAGAGAGCTGCCCCTAACCCGAGGGCTAGCATGGCTACGCCCGCTTGCGCCGACGGATAACCAAGCAGTGTCTGGAGCCAAATAGAGATGGTGACTTGGCTGCCATACATCGCGAAGCTTGCGATTGCCATCGCCGCAGTGCCGGCGGCAAACGGCGCCTGTCCGAACACGCGAAGCTCGGCAACCGGATCTCGTGTAGTTAATTCGCGTGTCACCCATGCCAGGAGCCCCACCGCAAAGGCCACTGCCAGGACAACGATGAACCTTGAATTGAACCAATCCTCTTCCTGCCCCTTGTCCAACATGATCTGGAGTGCGGCCACCCAAATAACCAGCGTAGCCAGTCCCCAGGAATCGACCGGGGCCGAGGAGCGCCGAATGTACGGCGGGTCCTTCACAAATGCTTTGATCATGAGGACGGAGATGACACCCACCGGCAAGTTGATGTAAAAGACCCAACGCCATGAGTAGTTGTCGGTGAGCCAACCACCCAACACAGGCCCGAGTACAGGCGCCACAATGACCCCGAGTGCGAAGATCGCCATGGCTTTGCCGTGTTGCTCGCGAGGAAACGCTTCCAGCAATACAGCCTGAGATAGCGGCTGCAGTGAACCACCACAAGCGCCCTGAATAACTCGGAAGGTCACCAGCAGACCCATGCTGGGAGCGATGCCACAGAGCAAAGAGGCGACGGTGAAGCCTGCGGTGGAGATAAGGAGCAGATTTTTCCGTCCAAAATGGTTGGCCAGCCATCCTGAAATCGGAATGACAATACCGTTGGCCACCAGATACGAAGTGAGCGCCCAAGTAGCTTCGTTGGGTGTCGCCGAGAGGCTCCCGGCAATGTGCGTCAAGGAGACGTTCACGACGGTGGTGTCCAGCACTTCCATGAACGTGGCGAGCATTACGGCCGCGGTGATGAGCCACGGACCCTCGGCAAGACTCGCGGCGCGCCTGGTTACCGCTGGCTGCCTACCCTGCTCAACTTGGGTAAGGGCGGTCATCGGCCGTCCCCCTCGACGGGAATTCCCAGGTACGCACAGAGTGCTCGCGCGAAGGGGGAGGTGCAGAGGAAACGCAGATGGGCTCGCCAGAGGGAGAGAAGGGCTTCTTCACCCGCGCGGTCCACACAGGTGATACCATCCAGATCGATCTCAACAGGGTCTCGGGGTGAGCAACACTGGGCGACAGCTTTGGGTAGACATTCTGCCCATTCCGCCACTAGTTGCCCGCTTAGGACAACCTTGGTTCGATCGCGTAGGTAGAGGATCGTGGTTCGCAGCACGACCAGGATAAGTGCAGCTTCCTTACCAAGCGTCGTTAGCGCGTAATCCTTTGTGATTTCGATACTTACTCGTATTTACGTGGTATTGAGGATGCCGCGAGTGCCCAAATATTGGCAGGGTGCCCGATAGTTGGCGATAGTCAAGGTAATTCGGAAGGGTGATGAGACAGTCTAATGTTCAGGAGGTGCATTCGATATTGGAGTGTCGTCCGCTTGAGACCTAACAGTGCTGCCGCGCCCCCCGGACCACTAACCCGCCCGTTCGTTTTCCTCAAAGCTTCCAGGATCGCTTCGCGCTCGACTTCCCGAAGGTTGAGACTCCTGGCCGTTTCCGTAGAGGCTCGTCCCGGTCGGGGCGGCTTCAGTTCCTCAAGGGGCACTTCGAGGCACTCCCCCGTGGTAAGAATCACCGCCCGCTCGATGATGTTCTGCAATTCCCGGATGTTCCCAGGCCAAGTCCACTCGGTCATGGCCTGCAACGCCTGGGTTGGAATCTCCTTAATCCTTTTCTTCATGCGGCTTGCGTATCGGGCGACGAAGTACTCAACCAGAACGGGTATGTCTTCCCGTCGTTCGCGTAGGGGCGGCAACTGGATGGGGAAAACCGCCAGCCGGTAGTAGAGGTCTTCACGGAACTCTCCGCTCGCGACCATTTGGGAAAGGTCCCGGTTGGTGGCGGCAACCAGACGGGCGTCGACCTTCAGCGTCCGTGTGCTTCCCAGCCGCTCGAATTCCTTTTCCTGCAAGACGCGGAGAAGCTTGGGCTGAAGGTCCAGCGCGATGTCGCCAACCTCGTCGAGAAAGAGGCTCCCATGGTGCGCCAACTCGAAACGCCCGACTTTCGTCGCCACCGCGCCCGTAAAGGCGCCCCGCTCGTGTCCGAAGAGCTCACTCTCCATGAGGCCGGAGGGAACTGCCGCGCAATTCAATTTCACAAACGTATGATCCCGGCGCGAACTATGGTTATGAATCAATCGTGCGATAAGTTCTTTTCCGGTTCCCGTTTCACCCATGAGCAGGACGGTGGCGTCGGTCTTGGCGACAACCTCCGCTTTGCTCAAGGTCTCGCGTAAGGCGCGACTCTTGCCTACGATGTCTTCAAGGTTATGGTCATAGCGGATCTCATCTTCCAGGTAGGTTTTCTCGGTGTGCAGTTGGTTCCGCGCTTCAGCCACCTTCTCATAGGCCAGGGCATTTTCTATCGCCAGGGCCACCTGGTCGCCAACCTGCAGAAGTAAGCCAAGTTCTTCTTGCGCGAACGTGGATTCTCCCGTGCTTCCGAGTGTCAAGATGCCGAGCGGCTTGGAGCCTAAGACCAAGGGAATGGAGACCGCGGAATGGATGTTTTCCGCCTGCGCCGGCGAAGCGAACTTGGGAGGCAGTTGCGCGATCTCCTCGCGGTTTATGAGGCGAGGTGAGCGAGACCGAACCTCCTCAACCTCGGCAGGTGTCAAATCCAATGATTGTATTTTCTGTATGAACCCACGATTGCTGGGGAAATCCATGCCCACGCAACGTAGCCGTGGCGAGCCCTCTTCAAACAACCACAGGCCCGTGTACTCGTGGTGAAAGCAATCCCGCAGCGCGGAAGATACGGCCTGGAAAAGATCACTCAGCTCCAAGTGAGAAATGACGCTGTTGTTCACCTGCAACAATAGCCGCAGCCGGTCGCGTTCACGCGTCAAGAGTTGTTGATAGGAACGCGCCTCCTCGTAATTCAGAGCATTTTCCACGGCGACCGCCACATGGGCGGCGACCGTCGACATCAGCTTCAAATCCTCTCCGTCATAGTCCTTCTGATGAGTCGTCCCAAAAACTAGTATGCCGAGGCGCCGTCGCGGAGACGTTAGCGGGAGGAGGCACATCGACCGAACACCGTACGGCCGCGCACGTTCGACGAGATCGGCAAACCTTGTCTCCTTCTCGATGTCATTTAGAATGATTGGCTTCTGCTCTTCCAGCAACGTCGTTGCCGAGGACTCAGCGGCAGGGATTTCGATCTCAGCCTCTGAGATGGCGGGCAACCTACTCTCGAATGCGTGTAGCCGAAAGACCTGGCGTTTGGCGTCGTGAAGAACCACGCCGAGGAACTCAAAACTGACCACTGACGGAAGGAAGCGGGCGAGGTCCTCAAGGACCCCCTTCAGGTCGGGCTGCGAGGCAATAATGCCCGCTGCTTGCCGCAATGCCTCGTAACGCGTTTGCTGATCTGCCCCTCCGTCATGGTCTTTGAATTCCATGCGACCCTCCTGCGCCTGCCAAGAGCACCATTACTCTAACATGGGAACAGGGTGCAACTCCAAACGCTGCGTGCGACCAGCGCTGACGACCGCGCTCCCACCACAACAGTATCGAGCAATCCATTCCCACTTTCACTCAGGAGTGCTGGCTGGTTATGCCACCGGTGCTCACCCTTTTGATCCAGCATGCGCTGGGATTGGTTCCGTCCACCTGACTTCAGGGAGGAGAGAATGCAGGAACTTCGCCTCAAAGCGCCTGTCAGTGTGGTGGCGGATTACTTCCGCGTCTTCGTCAACCGCCGGGCCTACGTCCTCCAGTCCAATCGACCGCATCCGGAAAGTGCCCGGCATTGCCACTACCGTCCCACCGACATGAAAACCGGCCAGGGGCTGAGCCTGACACCCGACACAATCCGCCGCCACCTTGAGGGCGAAATTACTATCGGACTCTACTCGATCAGTTCCGCTACCCAGTGCTCGAAGTGGGTGGCCATCGACGCGGTTTCGCAAGGGCGGATGCTGTTCATTGCGACCTGTAACTCTATTGCGAGCTTGCCGCCCGAACTGCGTAGGCGCTTCACGCTGGGGACGTTCTTCTTCGATCTACCAACGGTGGACGAGAGGCTGCACGAGTTCAAGGATAAGCGAGGCGAGTTGGTGGAGTCGTTTCTCAGCGCCTATCCACGCCTCTGCCAAGAAACCGCTGGGCGACTGCGCACGCTCTATAACCCGGCTGACTACCCACCCGTAGACGAGGTGCGCTCCCGGTTCACCTTCAGTTGGCAATACGTCAGCTATGGTGTGCCGGAGCAGCTTCGAGAGATTTCGGCCCAATTCTTCCAAGAGGAACGCGAAAAGGCTGTGGTGGCAATGTCGGAAGCCTGTACTGAAATCCAGCAGGTGATGCGGGCCTCGCTGCTGGAACTGGTCAACCACCTGCGCGACCGGCTGGCCGACCAGGCGGATGGCAAGCCGCAGCGTCTGCGGGAATCAACCCTGCAGAAGCTGCGTGATTTCCTGGGGACGTTTGACTTGCGTAACGTGGTGGACGACCAGGAGTTGAAGGAGCAGGTCCAGAAGGCGAACCCTACTTGAGGGAATAAGCACCGATGCCTTGCGGAACATGCCGCTGGTCCGTGCCTGGGTGCGCGATGGCATGACTGAGGTCGCTGCCCAAATGGATGTGCTGGCTGCTGATCGCGTTAGCCGCAAGTTCCGGTTCGCCGAGGAGTAAACCTTATATTAATCTACCAATAAAGTTTCAACCCGAAGTCAACGTGCCTTGGCTGGTTGCACTGATCGACCACAGTTCCGAAGCTGGGAGCGCCCCATGTGGAGGTCGGGCCGGTGTTAGAAGGGTTGCAGAGGAAATGCCGGTTCAAGGCGTTGCCAAACTGCGTCTCGAACCGGAGTTTGACATGCTCGTGTCTGATGGGGAATTCTTTGAAGAGGTTGAAATCCTCATTAAACACGGGGAAGTCGCGGCAGGGACCAGTCCGCGCGGCATTGCCGAGTACGAGGTCGCCCGGATCTGCCCAACCGCTAGGCTAGAGGTAGGTATCCACTGCGGGGTCGAAACTCCCACCTTTCCAGCAACCACCCCCCAAATAGTTGGGACGCTTCTGAGTGTTCCATATAAAGCTAGCCACATCGTCCGCCATAGTGACGTTGACTGGCCGTCCACTATTGTAGCGTTGAATCCCAGCGACATGCCAGCCACCGATCACCTGATTCACCACGCCACCTTGGTTGACCCAATGCTGCCCCTTCCCGAAGGGCAAGGCATAAGTGTAACTCAGGACCAGCGTGTGGGGGACATCATCCGCACTCAGGCCGCGTTCGGCGGCGACGTTCACCGGGTTCTGAACCGGAGCGGTCCAGATCAGACCGTTCTCCGCGCCGTTGTTGATGAGTTTGGACCAAGTGTAAGCCACACGCAGTTGCAGTCCGCCCGAGAAGCGCCTTTCATACTGCGTCTGGAGCGCGTTGTAGTCGCTGAAGCCGCCTGGGAAACCACTGCGCCAAGTGACGCTCGTATATTGCGGGAATGGTCGCAGGGCCTGGGCCACGTTGCCGGTGTACGACGCGAAGGGTAAATGAAGGACGCCGTACAGAGGCATCGCCTGAACCGCGGGGAGAGCCTGTGCTGTTGCTGAGGTGATGTCAGAGCTCAGCGCGGTGGCCCCGTAGGACAGGTAGGTGGGGTAACCCATGTTCGTACCCGGCCCTAGTCCGTTGCCGTTCATGGGCAGGCGGGTTCCGCGGTTGCCGACGTACGCAATCATAAAGGTGCTGTTGGCAGTGAGCTGGCGCTCGTAGGTGAAAGACCAGTTCTGATATCGGGGCAAGTTGAGGCTATCCGGGTGGACACCCCTGGCATTTTCGCCATTAACGATTGAGGGGCCGATCTCAGGTGGCAGAATGACGCCCGACACGGGGAAGCCGCAACCCGTGCCGGTGCCTGTCAGGTAGCTGGGGCAAGTACCCCCAGCATCCCAATAGAAAGCGGGGTAAAGTCCCGCGGTGAGGTTAGCCGCCGTGGGATAGGTAGCTCCGATGCCCACGTCGGGGTACCCTCCGGGCGCACTATAGTTGAAGGAGACGCCCGAATAATACATTCCGTACCCAGCTCGGATAACGTCCTTATGGGTAATTCGGTAAGCCAAGCCGAGCCGTGGCCCCCAGTCGTTCTTCAAGGGGGTCTCGAAGGTCCTACTGCCCGTGCGCCCCGTCCCGGTGCCGGCGAAAAGCATAGCGCCGGGGATGTCACTCGCCTCAGGATTCGGGGTTGTAGGGCTGAAGGTGGAATAGCGGTCGTGCGCCTCCGTCCTCGGGAACAGGTAGTCGTACCGCAGACCAATGGTCATACTCAACTTGGGGGTTACCTTGATCTCGTCGTTGATAAACGCGGCCGTATAAGCTTCGCGCCAAGTCCCCGGCTGGAAGGCCACGAAATTTGCACTGTCCACTTGGCCTAAAAGCATCGAAGCATAAGAATCGCCCGAGACGCCGCTCTTGAGACTCCCGGTCGAATCGATGCCAGAAGTTTCGGCTGGATCGAAATTCCAGGTACCGGTTACTGCCCGATTCCATCCGTCTTGCGGGATCTGGTGGCGCCGGTACTCAGCACCTATCTTGAGCGTGTGCTTGCCTTTGACCCAGGAGAGGTCGTCCAGGAACTGCCAGCGGTTGGTCGTCTCGAACCCTCTGATCACGCCGTTGCCGTCCGAAGATACTCCCGGAGCCCAACCACTGTTCCAGTTTATGGTCGGGAAAGCCCCTGACTTGCCACTGGGGCCGTAGGTTGGAATGGTGTTCCCATTGCTTTCCTCGAGCCCTAAATCCTGAATCCAGCCCACGCCATCGGACAAGCCATAACTGCCCATATACCAGCGGTCATACGCGACCGTTGCGTGGTTGAACAGATTCGGGCGGATCACCCAGTCGAATTGTTGATGGAGATTCCGCACGGAGACGCGCTGGTAGAAACCAGGTCCGATGTACGTGGTGTTGGCCTGCGGGTCCGATTCTGCATTATATTGCGTGTTGCATCCCTGTGGTCCAGCGCAGTTGCGGATAGCAGGCCGCGAGTTTTGATACCAGGTGGTGTACATCTTGAGGTTGGGTTTGAGTTGATGGTCAACGCGCAGCAGAAACGTTTTGGGATCGAGCCGCCCGTTGGGGTCTCCGTAGGCGGTTCCGAGAGCGTTGTACCCAATCCCCGTCTTCTGCCCACTTGACTGGAGCGCATTAACCTCGGCACCTACCGCGCTAAGCAGGGCATTAGCGGTGGGAGCATTGGATAATGATATTGCCTGGGATCGGATCACGAACTTCCGCCGTGGCAATAGCGGTTATGCCCGTAACAGGATCCACGGCGCCCTTCGTGACCATCCGTATACTGGAGGGGTCATAGATTTGGCCATTGTCGATGGGCCGCCCCAGAGCATCGACGCAGGCCGAGTTCCCGCTCGCTCCGCAAGTCGCAGATTGGGTTCCGGCCCCCGCCCCATAGCTGAGAAGCTCGCTGAAATCGCCCGTCTTCTCCAGAGCGCTGGGGACCGTCTCGTCATAGTTCACCCCCACGCCGGTTCTGAGGTTCGTTAGGTCGTAATTGCCGAAGATGTAAGTTCGGTTCTTGCCGTTGTAGACGTGGGGAATTACTATCGGCCCGCCTGTATCGACACCGTAGGAATTGTTCTGGAAAGGTACGCGGGAAGGGGCGAAGAAATCACGAGCGTTGAGCACCTTGTTGCCCATATACTCGTACACGCTTCCGTGAAAATCATTCGTGCCCGACTTGGTGGTGTACTCGATAAAGCCGCCGCTGGTGTGCCCGTACTGGGCCGAGAAGCTGCCGGTATCGACTCGCATTTCGGCAATGGCTTCAATGGGTGGGCTGCTTTCCTGGGTTTCGTTGTGACCATTGGCATAGCCGAAAGCCGCGCCGTCGATATAGCTTTCTACCGACATGGTCTGGCCGCCGTTAATGCGCGAGTTGAACGCGCTGCCACGAAACATCGGGTCGCCGTTTGGCTCCACGGGAGTGTAGCCCGGCTGCACCGCTAGCATGCTCTCTGCCAGGCGAACGTCCGTCCCCATGACCACAGGAAGGTCCTGGTAGTACCTCTGGTTGAGGGTGTGGCCGATGTCAGCGGTCTGCACGTTGATCATTTCCGATGCCGCCTTCACCTCCACGGTTTGCGTTACGGCGCCGAGTTCGAGGGTCACATCTTGCCGATACTCGATGCCGCTGGTGATCTCAATTCCCTTGCGGATGTAAGTCTTGAAACCGGTTTTCTCCACTTGCACCGTGTACGTGCCCAGGTCCAGTAGAGGTGTTCCGTAGTTGCCGTCGCTTGAGGTGTTGACGACAAACTTAAAGGCACTCACTTCGCCAGTAACTGTCACAGTAGCGTCGGGAACAGCAGCACCCGCGGGGCCAGACACGAGTCCCGTGATGATGCCGCGACCGGCGCGTTGGCCGTAAAGCAGGCCTGCAAAGGCAAAGCTCAGTATGAAACCTAGCAGCACGTTCAAACTGCGCCATCGCATGGTAACGCTCCTCAGCAGAATTACGCCCAGCCCCCTCCGCAACACGAGATTCTCACATGGCGAGGTCAGATAGGGTTGCCCGCCTTTTGCTGTTATCCAACATTTCCGTTTTCAGATCTCGACCGACCGGTAGCATACCCCCGACTGCCTCTGCATGCAATCGTATGGGCGGGTTTTCGGTGTCGAGCGCCTCAGCCACCACACAAGGCTCTCGTCCTACCTCTTCGGACGGTTCCAAAGCCCGAAATTGCCGCCATTCCAACCGATAACTCCGACACCTCTCTGACCAAGCCTACCTCGCCGCCGAGTTCCGCCTCCGGCCAGCACTTTCGCCTACCCCGATGGCGATGGTAGCGCCGCCATCCTGAACAACACGGCCCCAAGGACCCGTCGCATCAGATGACTCTCCGCTAAAAGCAGCCCATAACACCAGGCATGCCTCACCAGCCGGCCGCCCGTCTTCACCCGCCGCTGCTGCAAGCTCGTTCGTGGTCGCCGGCCCTATTCCTGTCCCGAAGTCGGCTTCGAGGAAGTTTGTTGTGGCATAGCACTCGCTGGAATTACTTGCGAGTGACGCCGTTGTGTGGAACGAAGTCCCTCAACTCCTGCGTCGTCGCCAACACGGAAGAGTCCAGTGCCGCACACCGATTCTTGGCCCGCATCGAGCCCTCCTGGCACTGGATCCCTCAGCGAATCGTAAATCCATCAACTAGCCAGATATATTCTGCTCTTGCGTCGGAATAAGTACGGGAATCTCTATACTAACCAGGAAAGAACGAAGTTTAGTTTTCCCTTGTTTCAGGGCCGGTAGTCGGTAGCTACCGGCCTCCCCTCTACCGAGGGCAGAGAGACAGGGCGATCGGGAAGCTAAGATGTATGCCAACTCGTCACATCGACAATTGACTGCATTTGGACCTTCCCGGAACTGGATTGCAAGCAAGGACGGGCAATGAAGTCG
>JBAVYG010000107.1:0-8714 GCA_049698675.1 Terriglobia bacterium | reverse complement strand
GGTTAGGGGGTGGTGGGTGCGGAATCAAGCTCCCAGGTCAACCACCCCGTGGCCCCCTCCTTATCAAGGAGGGGAATCAGCGGGAGCATTTTCATGCGCCGTGACGAACAGAACGCTCATGACATCTCCGGTCCGCTGCGATCAGAATGACAGGCCAATATCATTCTTCAGTATTCCATTAACAATGCGCCGCGGGGCCGGCAGGCACGGCTCCGCCTATGGGACGGCCTCGAACCGATCTATCACCTCGCGGACTCGCGCCAATGTATTTGGTTCCTTTCGCTCATAGTTCAGCTCGAAAAGGATGGGAAACTGTACGCCCGCCGAGCGGAAGTCGGGAATGGCCTGCGCCCAATCGATCTCCCCCTCATACGGCAGAAGGTGCTCATCCTTTTCACCATGGTTGTCGTGGATGTGCATGACGGCGATCCGATCGCGGAGCATTCGGAAGGCCGGTTGAACGCCACCCGCCATATGCGCATGGCCCGTATCAAAGCAGACTTTCAAATCCAGCCGCGTGTAGTGCAAGAACGACAGAATGTGCTCGGGAGCGCTTAACTCACTGGGAATATTCTCCAGCAGAATCTCGGCGCCCCGCTCTTTGGCGAAGATGTTCAGGTGTTCAATGGAGGTGAAAGCGGCATCGAACTTACGCAGGTCATACTCTTCATCGGGAAGGCCCAGATGAAGAACGAGGTAACGAAATGGGAGGAGCTCGGCAACTTCGATGGCGCGCTTGATCTCATCCATGGAGGCGATTCGCAATCGGCGCCCCAGGTGGGCAACGGAAATCATCAGCCCTCCCGCCCGCCCCCAATTCCAGTCGCTAAAAAGGGGAGCGTGCAGGGAATGAAGAGTAACGGCGTGGTCGCTGAACCACTGCGCCACATCGCGGAGCTGGTTCGGATCGTGATAGTCCAGATGCTGGCGGGCGGCCATGATTTCGAAATCACGCAGGCCCGCGGCCAGTATCTTGTCGAGGGTATGCGAATTGAGCCTTTCCTCCGCAAACAGGGAAGTGGAGAGACCATAGTTCATCAGTATCCGACCGCCTTTCCGTAAGCCCGCGGGTCAGCCGCGCCAAACTTCCATCCCGAGGCAGGGTCAATTTCGATCGCCTCGCAGTCACCCATCCTACCGCTAAAATCAATCTGATACCCGGCTTCCTGCAATTCCCGGATGGTGTCCGCCGAAAATCCGACCCGTTCGAGGATCAGTCGGTCAGGCATCCACTGGTGGTGGAAGCGTGGGAAACACACCGCCTGGAGGAGGTCCATCTTGAAGGCCAGGACGTTCAAGAGCACCTGGAGAACGGTGTTGATGATCGTGCCTCCACCTGGAGAGCCAAGAACGAGCCGGAGTTTCCCGTCCTGAAGGACCAGGGTAGGGGTCATACTCGAGAGTGGCCGCTTGTGGGGAGCTATGGCGTTCGCCTCGCCCTGCACGAGGCCGTACAGGTTGGGCGCGCCCGGCTTGGAGGCAAAGTCGTCCATCTCATCGTTCAAGAGGAAACCCGCGCCCTCCACCGTGACTCCACTTCCATAGCCGTTATTCAGGGTGTAGGTGTTCGCCACCGCGTTCCCCTCAGCGTCCACCACGGAGTAGTGAGTGGTCTGGGGACCTTCAAACGCCTGCGGATTGCCCGCCTGGATAGGGGCATCGGGCTTGGAATGCAGGATCTCCGCACGCAGCTTCGCCGCATAGTCTTGACTCGTAAGGCGGGCCACCGGCGCCGAGACGAAGTCGGCATCCCCCAGGTAAGCAGCGCGGTCGGCGTAAGCGTGACGCATGGCCTCGGCGATGAAATGCATGGATTGGAACGAATCCGGCACTCCCAGGTCAAGCGGCTCGAGGATATTCAGCATTTCAATCAACTCCACGCCCCCGGAACTCGGCGGAGGAACACTCAGAACCTCGTAACCCCGAAAGTGACCAACCAGTGGCTGGCGCAGCGTCGGCAGGTAATGGGCCAAGTCTTGCTCGGTGATGAGGCCATGGTACTTGCCCATGGTGGCGACAATAGCCTGCGCCACGCGACCCGCATAAAAGCCCTTCGCCCCCCGATGGGCGACAATCTCAAGCGTTCGAGCCAGTTCCGGCTGCTTGAAAACCTCGCCAGGCTCGTACAGGCGTCCATCCCGGAGGAAAATGCGGCGTGAAGCATCGAACTTCGAGAGGAGGTCCCGGTCCAGGCGGAGCGATTCGCTGAGGTCGTAGCTGACCGCGAAACCGTGCTTGGCGAGGCGTATCGCGGGCGCCATCACGCGCGCCAGCCCAAGTTTCCCATATTTCTGCTCGGCCAGCGCAAGACCGGCCACCGTGCCAGGAACCCCGGCCGACAAAGCCCCAACCGTACTGGCGCCCGGAATGAGTTCCCCACTGGAATTGACGTACATGTTTCGGGAAGCCGCCGCCGGCGCTGCCTCACGGTAGTCCACCACCACGACTTCGCCACTCGCCAAGCGGATCAACATGAATCCGCCCCCGCCGATATTCCCCGCCATCGGATAAGTGACCGCGAGGGCAAACCCAACCGCCACCGCAGCGTCCACGGCGTTGCCACCAGCGCGAAGGATTTGGACCCCCACTTCGGATGCCAAAGCCTCGCTCGACGCCACCATCCCATGCCGCGCGGCGACAGGACTGAAAGCGAGCGCGGAGAGCGTGAAGGTCAAGAAAACAAGGGGCGGGAAGAGCTTTTTTTGCCAACTGAAATGCACAGTGCCTCGGCCGGAAAGACTGAAAATGAGCGTTCGCCGCTCATTAACCTTCGTGAATGCGTCTGCTGGAACACCTTACTCTATGGGAAACCACCGAGAGGCGTCAAGGCGAAGGAATGTCAGGTAGCGGGTCAATTTGATGTTGAGGCGGCTTTACGCCGCCATTTGGCGAGATAAACTCGCCGCTACAGCATCAAACTGACCCACTACCGCAGTGCTCATTCTTTCGGTTCAATGCGATTCTTCATCTCTTTTCGGATCAGGTCAGGATTATCAAGTGGTTCGCCGGGCTTGGCCTGGAGGCCCGGTTCCTTTACCTTCGCCGGATCGAAAATCCGCGTGTCTGAAGGTAAGGCGGTGTACGGTGTGAAGTCCGGAGTATTTGTAAACATGTCGGAGAGGTCCGAAGCTGCGGCGTCGTATTGATTGATGAAAGGCATGGCAAGAATCAAGTCGATGGTCTTGATAATGCTCGCCATGCTGGTATGGAGGTGTGCGACACCCGGCTTCGCATAAGGGCTGAGCATTAGCAACAGGCTGCGGTGAGCATCCACGTGGTCCTGGCCGTCCTGCGCGTCGTCTTCGGTCACGAAGATGGCCATGTCTTTCCAGAAAGGGCTGTGAGAGAACAACTCCACCAGCTTGCCCAGCGCCAAGTCGTTATCCGCCACGTAGGAAGCGCGATAGGGGAATCCATCCTGAGGGCGCGGGTCGGAGGTATGATCGTTAGGGAGCCAGATGTAGATGAATTGTGGCAGAGGTTTCTTACCGCTAACGAATTCATCGAATTCTTTCCTGAACTGGGCGAAGCGATACTGGTCGGAAATGTTGGTATTGAAGGTTGGATAGTCTCGCGAGGTGTTATCAAACAGGACCTTCGGCATCGGCGTATTCACGGATTGCCGCGCGCCGGTGGGATACTCCCCCGTACTTTCGTCGTCGCCCGGCATTTCCAGTCCTTCGCCATAATTGCGGAAGGTAAGATGAGCCCGCGCCAGGTTTTCCCACAGCGAACCGTTTTCAAGGTAAGTTTCGGGAATTGGGCCTGAGGCCCCAATGTCCAGCCGACCTGGGGCGTCATGGTCGGGCACGAAATCAAACTTGCCACCGTAGGCGGCGGGCCAAGCCGTCTCTAAGAGTTCATTTGGGTAGTTGCCTACCAGCCAGTGATGGCCGTCCACCGAAACGTCCGAATCCACGTAGAAGTTGTCGCTGAACGCAAAGCGCTTAGCCAAGGCATGTTGGTTGGGCGTGACCTTCACGTGCTCGAGCGCAGGCCCATCCTCTCCCTTGACGGTAGCGTCAATCCCCCAGCGAGCCAGCGTGGCGTCTCGCTCCGCGTCGGCGCCGCCCAGGTCGCCGAACACTTCGTCAAAGGTCCGGTTCTCTTTAGTGATGAAAACCACATGGCGGATCTTCGAGCTGGGTGAGCCTGGGAAGGGAACGGGGAAGTCTGCGGAACGCTTGGGCGCTGGCGCCTGTGCCTGCGCCAGGAAACTTGGAATAAAGCCGTTGTTCCTCATCACCTGGAGGGTGAGGGGGCGCAACTCGTAGTCTTTCGGGATCGTCACGATGGAAACCGTCCCCTTGGTGATGTCGCCGACGTAAGCTCCCTCTGGGCCGAGTTGAAAATCTCTCCCCCCATTGGGGCCTGCGCCGAAGCCCTTGGCATTGGCCACAAAGAGCGTCTTGCCGTCAGCACTCACCGCCACCCGCGCCGGGAACCAACCGCTGGGAATGAAACCCAGGAATTGCATGTGGTCGGTTTCCACTACGGCGACAGCGTTGATGCCCGCGCAGGCGATGTACAAGCGCTTTTCATTGGGACTGAGTGCCATGCCGAAAGGCAGGACGCCACGCAGCCCTTTGACGGCGCTTGCGGGAGTGAGCAGGGCATTCTCCTCCACCTTGCCGCTGTGGACGTCAATCACACTGATGCTGTCCTGGGTTGCGTTTGAGACAAAGATCTTCTTCTTCCCTGCGACCACGGCTCCCGGGCTACTTCCCGCCACGATCAGGCCGCCAATGGGTAGCCCGGTTCGTATCCTGTCGAGCACCTTGGGGCTCGAAGGATTTCTCACATCGATCACGTAAAGCGAATTTGATTGGGGAACGTTCGGGTCACCCAAACCGGCAATCTGCTTGCCTTCCACGGCGGCGCCTTCTTCGGCCTCCTTGGAGGGGTAGCCAAACGCCGGGAATGTGATGCCCGTGTCTCGTGCATTCTTCGCATCGTAACCCGGAACCAGCGTGTAGCTGAACGTTCCAACATTGGATACGTAAACCCTTTTCCCATCCCGCGAGAGCGCCAGCCCAAAGGGCATCCGGCCGACGGCAATGCTAGCGATGACCTGTTTGCTGCTCGTATCGAAAACCACCAAGCGGAAGTGTGCAAGATCCAGGACATAGAGGCTTTTGCCGTCCTGCGAGAGCAGGAGTTCTCCGCTGAGGCTGTGGTTGTAGGTTTTGCCCTGGAACTCACCACCCAGGCTAAGAGAGCCCAGCCGTTGATGCGTTACCAGGTCAAAGATGCCAACCTTCCCGTTGTTGCCTTCAGACAGGTAGAGCGTGCGATTGTCGCCGGCGATGGCGGCGCCCATAAA
Source organism: Terriglobia bacterium (assembly GCA_049698675.1). Lineage (GTDB taxonomy): Bacteria > Acidobacteriota > Terriglobia > UBA7540 > UBA7540 > CAVROP01. Next base: position 3,391 of record JBAVYG010000107.1, on the reverse strand, counting down.
AACACTCTCTGGATCAGCGTCTGAAGGTTTGAAGCCGGGAGGAATCTGGGCCACTTGGGGAGCAAGCCCGAAAATGTCGGTCACGATGCTTGCCGAAAAAGGATGCGTACCGCTGTTAACGGTGACAAGGGTTTTGCCGTCCCGGCTGAGCCCAAGGCCATAGGGATGGGGCGCCACCTTCACCTGCTTGCCGAAAGGGGTTATAAGGCGCCCGTTGGGAAGAACGGTCATTCCTCTGAGATCAATCTTCGCCGGTAAGCGGCCCGCAGGAGCTTGCAGAAGCTTAGATTTAACCGTCTGAGCATCTTCTGCGGGAAGACTCCATCGAACCGGTGCGAACACCATGGAAGCCAGGAACAGGGAAGTCAGAACGCGACGCTGCATGGGCGGTATCCCCTTTGTGTGACATGGACTGAGTGTAGCACGAGGGATGGCCTGACATCTCCCTACCCGGTCACACGGTAGCGGGACAATTTGATGCTGTAGCGGCGAGTTTATCTCGCCAAATGGCGGCGTAAAGCCGCCTCTACATCAAATTGACCCCCTACCGGTCGCACTTGCTATGCCTCGACACCACATCGTGCCGACCAGCGCGTAATTCTGGTATCCTGATTCAGTTTATAGACTCTTCGAGGAGGATTCTTGTGCTGAAGAGGCCCCTGATTAGTGTATTGACAGCGGTTTTACTGATGTTTTTCCTGCTCCGTGTCGCCATTGCGGGGAAAGCAACTGACTACCCCCGCCGCCCCAAACTGGTCCTGATACTCGTAATCGATCAATTCCGATATGACTACTTGGTGCGCTTTAGGCAGCGATTCGTTGCGGGCGGATTCAACCTCTTGCTGAACGGCGGCGCCGACTTTGCAGATTGTCGATACGACTACGCCACCACCGCCACTGGCCCCGGCCATGCCACTCTGTTAACAGGGGCGTACGCGAACGTACACGGAATCATCGGAAACGAATGGTACGAGCCAACGCTTCACCGACCTGTCAATTGCGTCGAGGATCTAGACACAAAGTTAGTCAGCGAGCCCGACCGGGCCAGCGCGAGCCCGGGATTTTCGCCGCACTACCTTATCGGCAGCACTCTGGGGGACGAATTGCGGGCCGCCACGGACTTTCGTTCAAAAGTCGTGGCCATCTCGCTCAAAGACCGTGCCGCAGTGCTCATGGGTGGCCACTCACCGTCCGCCGCGTACTGGTATGACCCTCGTTCGGGCCGTTTTGTTACTAGCACCTACTACATGCCGGCGCTGCCTTCCTGGGTAGTGGAATTCAACCGGAATTCGCCGGTGAAGGAATACTGTGGCGGGAAATGGACAGCTTTGGCAGAAACAATCGAGGCAAACGGCCAAACGCTGGGGGAATATCGCGGGATGCCCGAGGAATCGTGCCCTGACCCGAAGTTCCTGGGTTGGCTTCAGCACACTCCCTTTATGAATGAATTTGAACTGGCTTTTGCACGTGAGGCCGTCCGGAACGAACGTCTTGGCCAGGGAACCGATCCCGACCTGTTGGCCATATCTCTCAGCGTAAACGACTATATCGGTCACGCGTTTGGCCCCTACAGCCCTCAAGTTGCTGATGCGACTTTGCGAACGGACCGCTATCTGGCCTCGTTCTTTGCGGAGTTGGACAAACTTGTCGGGCTCGATAACGTTTGGGTCGCCCTCTCAGCGGACCACGGGGTTGCTCCGAACCCGGGATTCATTCAGGACCACAAGTGGGGTCCAGGCAACGCCCAGCCGGCCTTGATCCGCAACGCTGTCGAAACTGCGATGGCTTCGGCATTTGGGCAGGGGGCGTGGGTTGAAGGAATGGAGGAGGCCTACATTTACCTTGACCACCACGCTTTGATGAACCACCATATTCAACCCTTACAGGCTGAAGAGGTGGCGGCCACGGCTGCTGCTTCCGCGCCCGGAGTGATGGCAGCCTTTACGCGTACGCAACTTTTGACCGGCAGTTCGCCCTCGTCACCATTCGCCCGTGCAGCGTCGAACAGTTTCAACCCCAAGCGAGGGGGTGACGTCTTCGTAGTGTTGGACCCCTACGCGGTGCCTGTTCCAGGGTCCAGAGAGACTACTCATGGGAGCCCTTGGAACTACGATTCGCAAGTACCCTTGCTGCTTTGGGGTAGCGCGTTCAAACCGGGCGTCTATTTCAGCCGATGTCAGCCGATCGACCTTGCAGCGACGTTGGCTGCCGCCCTGGGTTTGACCCAGCCCTCCGGTTCCCAAGGCAGCCCACTCGAGCCAGCACTGAGGCAGTAATAGCACTGGACGCTCGAGAATCCAGCCATGGCACTGGCGATTTAGATTCGGATGAGGGCCAGCATGCCCTTTTAGATATTTCGACTGAGTAGCCTGAAATAACCCGCCAGCCAAGTTGTAGTTAGACCACGCAGACGGCTTTTCAAGGGCAGCTCTTCACAAGGGGAGCTTTTCACTTGACATCCTATCCCAAATTGTCTAAAGTAGGCAATTCCAACACGTAACCAGTTGCACATAGATTTGGCCAGCTCAGCCCAGAGAGGGCGCGGGCTGATTGGAGGATGAATGAAGAGACTTATTATGGGCTGTGCGGTGGCGGGGTTAATCGCACTGTCAGCCAAGTCCGAAGCAAGGTCGCCCGTTGCAATCGGACTATCCCCCTTGACAGTAATGCCGAAGGAAGAATATCGAACCGGAGTAGCAAGCTGGTACGGGCAAGAGTTCCAGGGAAATACCACCGCGAGCGGAGAGGCTTTCGACTTAAATGGATTTACAGCAGCGCACCTAACGCTCCCCTTTGGAACGACCATCCGAGTCACCAACCTCAAGAATAGTAAGAACATATTGCTGCGGGTGAACGACCGCGGGCCACACATCGGACGGCGTCTGATTGACGTTTCGTGGGCAGCCGCTAAGCGCCTGGGATTTGTCCACTCCGGCACCACGCCGGTTCGTGTGGAAGTTGTAACCTATCCAAAATGGTTCCTCTCACTATCAATGGCCAAGACCGACTATTGATCTGCTGGCCGCACTCCTCCGAACAGGTTTCTACCCTTGATCCCTGGATGGGATCAACAGAGTAACCGGGGGCAACGCCCCCGGAAAACGCGCCCCCAACCAGGCCCTGAAAGGGTCGAATCCGGGTGGCGTCACACTGATCTTGCGTCCCGCGGCTCAGGGTGATATGACCCCTCCAGGGTCGGGGAACGAGCGTGGCGCTGTCCGGGGGGGTTGCCCCCGGCTACTATCTTGTGCCCTTGCAGGGCACGACAAACCTACCCTTCGGTCTTACCCCGCATTTCTCACCAGGAGTCTGGAAGGGCGGGGTTGAGCCCCGCCGTTACAAGACCTTCCTGATTATTCCTGTGTCCCGCGTCCCGCGCAGTCCGTCGGCC
>JBAVYG010000106.1:0-3498 GCA_049698675.1 Terriglobia bacterium | reverse complement strand
CTCAAGCATTGAGCAGACACGACTTTCAACGGACCGTGAGCCGGAGGCAGCTACGACGCCCGGTACCGTTGTCATGGATAATGGTCCTCGGGTGACCATCCCGGACTTCTCAGGTTTAGCGGCGCGGAGCGTTGCCCAAGAGTGTCAGAAGCTTGGTCTGGAACTTAGCCTTTTGGGCAGCGGATTGGCCGTCGAGCAGAATCTCCCAGCGCATGCGCAAGTGCCACTGGGAACGCGACTGGTGGTAAAGCTATCAAGATTTTCGCAGTGATATAATGCGAGTGAGAAATGAAACTGAACGAGTTGCTCCGAGGACTGGACGGCCTCGAAACGCGACCAGATGTCGGGGCGGAGGTCGCGTCTTTAGCTTACGATTCGCGTCGAGTCCAGCGGGGAAGCCTTTTCTTCGCTATTCAAGGTGAGAAAGCGGACGGGCATGCGTTTATCCCTCAAGCCCTCGAGCGGGGCGCAGTAGCCGTCGTCAGTGAGCGCCTACCGCCCAGCGATCTGGCATCGCGCTGGGTGCGAGTCCCCCAGATTCGCCGGGCGCTCTCCACGGCTGGACGCGTTTTCTTCGGCCAACCTGATTTACGCCTGAAGCTAATAGGAATCACCGGGACGAACGGAAAGACTACGACAGCCTTTCTGGTGGACAGTATTTTGCGCGCCGCAGGAATCCGCCCCGGCCTCTTCGGAACTATCGAGTACCGAGTTGGTGACCACGCCCTACCGGCGCTCAACACGACTCCGGAGTCGCTTGATTTGTGGTCTTACTTCGCTCAGACCGTCGATGCGGGTGGCACGGCTGTGGTGATGGAAGTCTCCTCGCATGCCCTGGCGCAAGAACGGGTTTGGGGCTTCCCTTATTCGGTCGCTGTTTTCACCAATTTGACCCGCGACCATTTGGATTACCACAAAGACTTCGAGCACTATTATGAAGCAAAGCGTCGTCTCTTTGAGGGGCTTGGAACACCTCCGCCGCAATGGGCGGTCATTAATTTGGATGACCCTTGGGGCAGGAAACTTCTGGACGTGCCCTGCCCCCATCGGTTGACCTACGGCATGAACTCTAACGCCCAGGTCAAGGTGAAGCACCTCGACCGCCGACACAATGGCCTGGAGGGCACGATAGTAACGCCGGCAGGTAAGGTACAGCTTGCCTCATCGCTTGTGGGTCGGGCCAACCTGGCGAACATCCTGGCAGCGACCGCAGCCTCCATCGCCTATGGCATCCCGCTCGAAAAAATCGAAGAGGGGCTTGAAGATCTGAAAGCGGTCCCGGGCCGCTTCGAGCGAATCGACGAAGGCCAGCCCTTCCTGGTGGTAGTGGATTACGCGCACACCGACGACGCCTTGCGCAATGTCCTGAGCACGGCGCGCGAACTCACGCGCAACAGGCTGATTGTGGTTTTCGGCTGCGGGGGCGAACGCGACCGCGCGAAGCGGCCTTTGATGGGCGAAGCTGCCGGGTCCTTGAGCGATCTTGCCGTACTTACCTCGGATAATCCGCGGGGTGAAGACCCGCTGCTCATCATGAGCGACGCGCTGGTGGGCTTGCAGAAGGCCGGGAAACCCTATTGGGCAGAAGTGGACCGCGAAACCGCGATCCGAAAGGCGGTTGAGGAAGCACGCGAAGGGGATGTGGTAGTTTTAGCTGGAAAGGGGCATGAGACTTACCAGATACTGAAGGACCGGACGATTCCTCTCGACGATCGTGAGGTTGCCCGGAAGATATTACGTGAAATGGGCTATCGCCCGGGCGCCTGAAATGAAGTATGTCATTCCGAGCCCTTCGCTGTCATCCTGAGCGCAGCGAAGGATCGCTGCAGTTCGCTCAGGGTAAACTCCGCGAGGAATCTCGCCTTGGTCTGTGGAGGAAGAAATCAGAGCGAGATTCCTCTCCCGCGACTGCGGGATCGGAATGACATAGAGCCTGCCGGGGGAAGAGTTGTTTTCCTCAAGCGGCGGACATGGCCCTGGGCCTCAAGAACTCATGGAACTACGATTGGGCCGCATAGCGACACTGCTTAATACCCGATGCGATACACGGGAACGGGTGGTGGCTGGATACTCGATTGATTCCCGGTCAATCAGGCCGGGGCAACTCTTCTTCGCGATGCGCGGGCCTCGATTCGACGGACATCAATTCATTGCTCAGGCCATCGAGCGTGGGGCTGCTGGCGCTGTGGTGGAGCAGGCTTTTTTTGCGCAAGCGCCGCCAGGGCTCACGCCAATTCTCCTTCCAGTGCAGAGTCCGCTGGAGGCGCTCCAGCATCTGGGACGGTGCGTACGCCGCAAGTGGGGACGTCCGCTCGTAGCCGTAACAGGCAGCACGGGAAAGAGCACCACCAAGGAGATGATCGCCGCTTTGCTGGGCCCTCGGTTTTCCGTGCATAAGTCTGCCGGAAATCTGAATAACCGCTACGGCCTGCCCTTAACTCTGTTGGGACTCGAGCCGGAGCACGAAATTGCGGTGGTGGAGCTCGCCATGTCCGCCCCCGGTGAGATTGCGCATTTGGCTATGATCGCTGAGCCGGAGACCGGCGTGGTGACGAACGTTGCCCCGGTACACTTGGAGTTCTTTGATTCTGTGGAGTCCATCGCCAAGGCGAAGCGGGAGCTCGTCGACAACCTCTCTTCGCGCGGCGGACCGCCCACCGCAGTCTTGAACTATGACGATCCCCGCGTCCAAAGGTTTGCGGAGGGATTTGAGGGGAAGGTTGTTACATTTGGGTTTGGACGAGGTGCAGATTTTCGAGCACTGCGGGTGAAGCGCGGAGAAGGGATCGGAAGCGAATTCCAAGTCATTGGACCGAACCTGGATGCCGATTTTCTTCTTCCCCTTCCCGGCCGCCACAACGTCCAGAACGCGCTCGCCGCTATCGCCGTGGCATCCAGTTTCGATGTTCCCCCCCTGGAAATGCACAGAGGTCTTGCGGAATTCCAGAATATGCCCCAAAGGGGGGAGAGCCTTACACTGCCGGGGCCTGTGACGATCATCGACGATTGCTATAACTCCAACCCGCAAGCCATGGAGTGCATGCTCGAAACGCTTCGGACATGGCCTGGTGCTCGCCGGCGGATTGTGGTGGCCGGCGAAATGCTCGAATTGGGGCCGCAGTCCCCGCAGTTGCACAAAGAGACTGGCCGCAAGTGCGCCGAGAACAATCTTTCCTGGCTTATCGCGGTTCAAGGCGATGCGCGATTTTTCGTCGAAGGCGCGGTGGCCGCGGGTTTGGCGCTCCAACAGACCCGCTTCTTCCCCGACGCGCGGGGGGCGGGAGAATTTTGCCGTGCGCTGCTCGAACCCGGAGACGTGGTTCTGGTGAAGGGGTCGCGCGGGGTTCACCTGGAGACCGTAACCGAGATGCTGCAAGAGCAGTCGAGGAGTCAAGGAGTCGAGAAGTCGAAGAGTTGAGAAGTCCAGGGTTGAGGAGTTCAGGGTTGAGGGGTCGAGAGGAAGGGGAGTTGAGGAATCGAAAGGTCGAGGAGCTGAGA
>JBAVYG010000105.1:0-4106 GCA_049698675.1 Terriglobia bacterium | reverse complement strand
CGAGATTCCTCGCTTCGCTCGGAATGACAGTGAAGGGCTCGGAATGACACATCGCCGTGGCATGAAGAATCCTGTAGGGGGACGGCTTGCCGTCCCCTGCGGCGGGGTAGGGCAAGCCCTACCCCTACAATCGGCCGGAAAGAGGCGGTGACCGTAGCATGAAAGACGGGGCGCAAAACCCGGGTTTCGAGATCGTGGACCACCCTCTGAAGGAAGAGAACCGTCAGATTCCGGGTCCTTACACTCGTAGCTCGGCTTTGATGCCCAGTCTCGTAACCAAGAAGGGAACGGCGCCCGAGCCGGTCAAGTTCACGATCGATGGCAGGGCCGTGACGGTCCCCGCCGGCACTTTGCTGATTGAAGCCGCCAAGCAAGTGGGCATCGAGATACCCTCTTACTGCTATTACCCAAACCTGACTTTACAGGGCGCCTGCCGCATGTGCCTGGTCGCAATCGAGAGGATGCCCAAGCTGCAAACCGCCTGCACGACGGTGGTGACCAATGGGATGGTGGTCCACACTGAGACTGAGGAAGTGAAGAACGCTCGGAAGGCCATGCTCGAGTTCCTGCTTACTAACCACCCCTTGGATTGTCCGGTTTGCGACAAGGGCGGAGAATGTGAGCTCCAGGACGCCGTCTTCCGATACGGGGCCGCTGAGACGCGCTTCATGGAGTCCAAGCTCCATCACGAGGAGAAGAAGTTCTCCAGCCTCGTCTATTATGATTGGCCGCGCTGCATCCTGTGCTACCGATGCGTCCGGGTATGCGATGAGGGAATGGACGTCAACGCCTACGGTATCGGTTTCCGCGGCGCGCATAGCGAGATCATTCCCAATCGCGGAGAGCAACTGGAATGCGAAGAGTGTGGGATGTGCATTGATATATGCCCGGTGGGCGCGCTCACCAGCGGGACCTATCGCTATCACACCCGGCCATGGGAAATGACCTATACGGGGACGATCTGCAATCACTGCGGCGACGGCTGCAAGACGACCCTTTCCGTTCGGAACAATAAGATCATCCGAGCCAACAACCGCGACCATTCCGGGTTCAATGGCGAGTTCCTTTGCGTCAAGGGCCGTTTCGGATGGGACTTCGTCAATAGCCATGAACGGCTGACGGCTCCTCTGATCCGTCGCAACGGTCAGCAGGAAGGCAGTACTTGGGATGAAGCTCTCAGCGTGACCCTCGAGCGGCTCAAGGGCATCTTGGCGGAATATGGACCAGAATCAATCGCGGTCATCGGCTCCAATCGCACAACTAACGAGGAGAACTATCTTCTCGCGCGGTTCACGCGAACCATCCTGGGCACGAACAACCTGGACCACCACCGCACGGCCGATTACTCTTCCCTGGTGCGCGCCTTGACCGAATCGCGGGCCACCGACCGGCACGCAGCGATGGAGGATATCCTGGACGCCCCCAGCATCCTGCTGGTTGGAAACGACCCAAGCCACCAACATCCGCTGACGGCATTCCAGATTCGACAGGCAGTTCAACGGCAAGGAGCGAGGCTCTACATCATCAACCATCAGGAGATCAAACTCCGTCGCCAGTCGAGCCTCTATCTTACGGTAAAACCCCGAGGTGAAGCACAAGCAATCCGCGCGCTGGCAGGAGCCGAAACACCTTCGGCGGATCTTGCCGTGGACGGGGTTGACACTCTTAATTCACTGCGGGAGAAGCTTCAGAAGGAAAGCGATACCATCATTATTTTCGGCGACGAGGTTCAGGGCGCAGCGGTTCGCGACTTAGTCCGTTGGGGACTCTCGCTTCCCGGCCGGACGCGATTCATTGCCCTTGGCGACTACGCTAATTCCCGCGGAGCGGCAGACATGGGCGTTCTCCCCGGGACTCTTCCGGGGTACTCACCCATTACCGATGACGCTGCTCGCGGGAGTTTTGAATCCGCCTGGCAGGCGAAGATCTCCGTAAATCCCGGGCTCAATCTTCAGGAAATCGTTGGGGGTATCGGAACAGGACAAATCAAGGCCTTACTCGTCTTCGGGTCAAATCCTGTTAAGACGTGCAAGATTTCGAAAGAGGCCTTGAGCAAGCTGGCTTTCGTCATGGCCGCTGAAATATTCCCGACGGAGACCACGCAGGTGGCGGACGTGATCCTGCCCGCCACAAGTTTCGCAGAGAAGTCGGGTACTATCACCAACACTTGTGGGCAGGTGCAGGCGCTCAAGAAGACCATGCGCAAAGCTGGAACCCGAAGCGATCTCGAAATCCTGCTTGCTTTGGCCCGCCTGTTTGACCAGAAATGGAATTACCAGTCTGCGGATGACGTCATGCGGGAGATTATTGCCAAGGTGCCCGGGTACGCTGTTCCTCTTCCCAGCCTGCTGGTCGGCCGGGCGGTCGCGACACGGCCCCAGGGGATGCCACCTGAGCTGGAGAGCTCGGACCTGATTTTTTCCTCCCGTGATTCGCTCTTTACTTCGGGGACAGTGAGTCGTTACAGTTGGGCGCTGAATTCAGTGGACGAAGCCAAGAAACCCTATGGCCACATTTTCTGACACAGGGTTGCTGCTCCTTATCACCCTGATAAAAATCGCGGTGGTTATCGTTGTTTTGTTCACGGCGATCGCCTACCTGACCTGGCTGGAACGGAAAGTAGTGGCGCACATCCAGGCCCGCTGGGGGCCTTACTTGGTTGGGCCACACGGGCTTCTCCAACCTGTCGCTGACGGAATCAAGTTCTTTCTCAAAGAAGATATCGTGCCCCTCGATGCCGACAAGGTCATCTACTGGCTGGCGCCCTTCTTGGGATTCACCCTGGCCTTACTCTCCATCGCCGTGATTCCATTCGGAGACAGTTTTACGATTTACGGTCACACGATCAGTTTTCAGATTACCGATTTAAACGTCGGCCTGCTCTTTGTCTTCGCCGTAACTTCACTGGGGGTTTATAGCGTCACGCTAGCCGGCTGGTCATCGAATAGCAAGTACCCTCTCCTGGGCGGGCTTCGCTCTTCCGCCCAAATGATTAGTTATGAGCTGTCGCTGGGCCTGGCCGTGGTGGGCGTACTGATGATTGCCGGCACGTTGAGCCTTCGCGGAATCGTGAATGGCCAAGCGGGCTTCTGGCATGTCGGTGGAATCAATACCTTCCTTCCCCACTGGAACATCTTTGTGCAGCCGGTGGGATTCCTCGTGTACTTCACGGCCGCCATCGCGGAAACCAACCGCGTTCCCTTTGACCTGCCGGAAGGAGAGAATGAGTTAGTGGGCGGATTTCATACCGAGTACAGCAGCATGAAATTCGCCATGTTCTTCATGTCCGAATATGCCAACATGATCACGGTCTCCTGCCTGGCCACCATACTGTTTTTCGGCGGCTGGCATGGCCCCGTCTTCGGGCCATACGCGCTTCGCGTGATTCTCCCCGTTTTTTGGTTTTGTGCAAAGCTCTTTTGCTTCCTGTTTTTCTATATCTGGATGCGCGGCACTCTCCCCCGCTTCCGCTACGATCAGTTGATGGCCTTCGGTTGGAAATTTCTGTTGCCGGTGGGCGTGCTTAACATTTTGGCGACCAGCTTCGTGGTTGCCTGGATCAGCTCCTCTTGAAGCCGACATGGAAGTGCTCTTTTACATTTTCGCTGCCCTGGCTGTGATAGCGGCAATAAGCGTCGTCGCCCAGCGCATGCCCGTACATAGCGCCCTTTCGCTCATCGCGGTGCTGTGTTCGCTGGCAGTGGTATATCTGTTGCTGGGCGCAGAATTCATCGCCGTGATCCAGGTGATTGTTTACGCGGGCGCGATTATGGTGTTATTTGTCTTGGTCATCATGCTCCTAAACGCAGGCCGGGAAGTGCCTAGCCACCGCAGTCGATTTGCACACTGGCTCGGCGTCCCTCTGGTTGCTGCTTTCCTGGTGGAGATCCTGTTTGCAGTCTGGCAGCAATTTCCGGTGGGAAGCACACGCCCTGCCACATCCCTGGACGCCGGGCCTGCAGCCATTGGTCACCTGTTATTCAGGAACTACGTGCTGCCTTTCGAGGTCACCTCCATCTTGGTCCTGGTGGCAATTCTGGGCGCCGTGGTCCTGGCCAAGAAGGAGCTCTGAGTTTGGAGTGCGGCAGCTTGCTGCCGCTTTTCTC
>JBAVYG010000104.1:0-10994 GCA_049698675.1 Terriglobia bacterium | reverse complement strand
CCATAGAACATCCCATACCCAAGGCGAACCACGACCTTAGGCGTCAGTTGATAAGCAATCCCGATGCGGGGAGCGATATTAGTCCTCTTGGTCTCGACGAGTTTTCCTCGGCTTGCATAGTCGAGAGTAATTCCGTCGCTCGTGAGCGTATTGGTAAAGCTGGTGGAGAGTGTATCAAAATAAGATAGGGCGCAGGTCGTTGGGTACAAAGGGCCGCAAGGGAGGGTATCGAAGCCGCGGCCGGAAGGAATCACATACTGAGCACTCGTCCCCGGGATAAAGTTAGCCTCGGCGCTATACCTTTCCTTCCAAGGCTGGAAGTACTCCCACCTTGCGCCCAGGGTGATGGTCAACTTTGGGTTCTTCTTCCACTCGTCTTGCAAGTAGGCTGCGACGTAATTGCGCCGGTTGTCGATGTTGACGATGTTGGAGGCAAAAATCTGGTTTGGCCCGCCCACGTAATTCGGCCCGATGGAAGTATAAGGAGCAGGAATCGCAGTCTTCTCAGGGATCAGAACAAACTGGGCGGCGCCCGTGCTGGCATCGAGGACGTTCGGGATGGAGGTGTAGTTCCCTGAGAAATCGAACTCCCCGCGGGAATAAGGAGGCTGAATGGTCACAGACCTGATCTCCAGGCCCTCAACCCCGCCCCTTATTGTGTGGCGAGGCCCTCTGATCTTGGAGAAGCTGTCGCTCAGCTGAATGGTCGTGTTGTTGTCATTCGCGTACAGATAAGGACTGCTTCCCAGTTGTGAGTAAATCCCAACGTTGATGGTCGACAGGCCGCCGTTGCCTGTTACTTGTGGAACTCCCGTAATCCCATACTTTCCAGGGATATCGGTGAGGTCATTGGCGTAGGCTTGCACCCTCTCCGCATGCATCCAATCGGCCGCCAACCGGAAGTCATTGATTAGCGTCGTGGAGATGACGTGGGTTTCGCTAAAGACGCCATTCAGTGCCGTATAGCTCTGCGTGTATACTCCGCCATCCGCGTAGTCCGGCAAACCACCCACCTGTGCCGGGAATGGACCCGACTGCAAATAGGGGTTGTTGAAGTAGCTAAAACGAGCGAAGACCTGGTTGCGATCACTCATGTGGTGATCGATCCGAGCATCAAACTGGCTGGCGTCGCCTCGGCTGTATGAGTTCGTCGTGTAATTGTTGTAGATACCGGGGATGGTGGGGACTGGATAAAGATTAAGCAGCCCCGCCGCCACCGGGTCAACTCTCTTGGCAGGGATCAGGTTGCCCGGAAAAGGATCGCGGACGTAGCCCGTGGCGCTTGCGGTCAAACCTGTAATCGGATCAGGCTGGCCGGTGGCCAACTGGCGTGTGGTTGCCGGGTCAAGAATCGTGCCACAGTTCCAGGGAGCGCGCCCTAGCAGGTCGGGTCCAGAGCTGCATTTCGGCTGCCCGCTAATCAAGTCTGAGAAATCCGTATATCGGCTACCTCGCTCATCGACTGTGGGAACTGTCGCAACGGTAGGAATCCCCTGGCGAATCTTCGTTCCCTGGTAGTCCGCAAAAAAGAACGTCTTGTTCTTGCCATTGTAGAAATTCGGGATGTTCAGGGGACCACCGAGAGTTGCGCCAAATTGGTTCTTGCGCAATTCCGCCCTTTTGAGAGCCACGGCGTTGTCAAAGAAATCGCCGGCATTAATGGCGTCATTACCGAAGTAGTCCCAGGCGCTTCCATGAAACTCGTTCGTGCCCGATTTTGTCGTCGCGTTCACAGCCGTGCCGCCCCCTCCTCCGATGACCGCGCTGTAAGGGGGGCTTTGAACCCTGAATTCTTCAATCGCGTCCATTGCCGGAAGGACCTCGTACGCTGTGCCTGGAATGAAGTCCGGGAAGCGGTCGTTGTTGTCGGCTCCGTCGAGGAGATAATTGTTTTGGTAAGACTGAACCCCGTTGGCCGCGAAACTCCCCGTGCTCGCCAGGCCGGTGGACGTTGGTACGCTGGGGCCTGTGCCGGAAACCACCTGTGACAAAAAGGTGAAGTTGCGGCTGAATACTGGGAGAGTCTGGAGCGCCTCAGCAGTCAGTATCTTGTCCGATGGCACGTAAGTGTAAGACGCCGTCGATCCTGAGGAAACGCTGGCTCCCGAGGCAGCTTGGGAGGCAACTAGATTGAAGTTGACGACAGCCTGCTGCTGAATGTCTACGACAACGCCGGTCTGAAAATCGGGCACAAATCCTTGAAGCTCCACCGATACGGAATAAGTACCGATCTTGACCAGCGTGAAAATGTACGTGCCGTCCCCCCGCGTGTAAGTGGATTTCGAAATGGAAGTCCCTTCATTCTTAAGAAAGACTTTGGCGCCGTGTGCTCCGTCCCCCGCCGGGTTTCTAACTGTGCCAGCGACGGTTCCTGAATCGACTTGGGCGGACGCGCCTGCGCATCCGAAAACAATGCAAACCAGGAGGGTACTCGTTTGCATCAACCTGATGAACCCTGAGATCGCTCGTGTCAATGATTCCTCCAGTATCCTCTCACGGTACGGTACGCCCCATTGCCAAGGGCATATTGGGGCTAAGATAAGCTAGTTATGTTATCGTTTCCTCTTCCTTTGGCCTTTGGCATCGTCGCTCTCCCTGCGTTTGCCCGTTGCTGTCACTCTGGGGTCTGTCGTGCGCAGGAAGCATAGCGGACGGAGCATGGCCACCCCGGCCGCGTCCGGCCACGGGCGAAACACCCGTGCTCCAAGCCAATCCTCCAGCCTACCGGAGACAGAGGAGAAACGCCACGGGGTACAGGCGCTCAACCTTCCGAGCGCGTCGGAAGGGCGGGGCCTTAACCCCGCTGCAAGCGGCGCAACAAACAAAATCAGCGAGTTCTCTTTCTCTGCCCTGAACCCTCTCTATGGCGCTTCCCCCTCCAGAATAACCCCACGATTTTAGCCTAACCCGTGGTCCAGTTACAGGGGTTTATTGCGTAACTGCACGCAAACTACTAGTTTCAAAAGCAGCGTAGTCCTGTTGGAATGTTATAAGACAACAGTGGTTTTCCTGCTCTCGTTAACTGGATGTAAATGTTTCCTTACACCTATTTCATATGTTCCGGCTCACCTTCACGCCTTCCGACGCTAACTCATCTCCTCGGTTCGAAAGCATAAACAAGGCGGCAACGCCTTGGAAGACCAGCGCGCGTAAGGAACTCATCCAAGAAACTTGTAGCCAAGCCCCATTATAGTCTGAATGAATTGCGGATTCCTAGGATCAGTCTCCAGCTTTTGTCGCAGAGTGAAGACGTGGACATCCACGGTTCGCGTAGAGGGCACTCCAACGTACCCCCACACTTCCTTCAGAAGCTCCTTTCGAGACAACGTCGCTCCCCGGTGCTCGATGAAGTATTTGATCAATTGAAACTCCCGCGCCGAGAGAGCCACTGGCGATCCGTTTCGAAAAACCTCGGTGCGGCGGAAATCCACTCGGATGGGGCCGAATTGGTAGATTGCACTTGGCCTCCCGGTTGCACTCAGAGCGCGGCGCAAATGGGCTTCGATTCGGGCAAGCAGTTCCAGCATGTCGAAGGGTTTCGTAACGTAATCGTCTGCCCCGATCTTCAGACCCAGAACTTTATCGGTCGTCTGGCTGCGAGCGCTGAGCATCAAAATGGGTACTGTAATGCATTGCTGACGGAGTTCCCGGCAAACCTCGAGGCCGCTTTTCCCAGGGGCCATCACATCTAAGATGATCAAGTCGAAGTAATCGCGCGTCGCTCGCTCGAGGCCCGCTTCCCCATCCGGAGCGACTTCTATGCTGTAACCTTCGCACTGCAAGCGGTCTTGGAGGGTCACCGCAAGCCCCGGCTCGTCTTCGATCAAGAGGATTTTCTTTTTCATTCTTACCAGGACGCTTTAGCACACCGCTCGACCGAGGCGGGTGAATCTTGGTGGGCCTGGGTAGAGTTGAACTACCGACCTCACCCTTATCAGGGGTGCGCTCTAGCCACCTGAGCTACAGGCCCGGTGCGCGGTCGCGGTTGTTCGGGCAACCCGCGACTGGCAAGCGGAAGACTTACCAAGTATAGGCGGAGGATCGGCGTCACGCAAGCGGAATCCCTCCATTTGTGTTTTCATAGCCTTTTCCCTAGCCCTGTGGTACAAATAGTTGCAGGGCAGGCGCCGCCTATAACTTGGCTCATGCGCCGGGCAGAATCTTTCAAATATCGAGGAAACTCTGCATGTCGGAAGTTCGCAAAGACGTTCTCCCCAATGGCCTGACAATTCTCACTGAGGCGATGCCTGCCGTCCGCTCCGTCTCCATGGGCATTTGGGTGAAGACCGGCTCGCGCCAGGAAAGCGAGGAGGAGAACGGCATCTCGCATTTCATCGAGCACATGGTCTTCAAGGGGACCAAGAACCGGAGTGCGGAGCAGATTGCCCGTGAGGCAGACTCGATCGGTGGCCATCTGGACGCTTTTACGGCCAAGGAGTGTACGAGCTTCTCCGTCAAGGCTTTGGACGAGCACGTGCCGCGCGCCTTCGATATCCTTTCCGACCTGTTCATCAATCCTCTCTTTCGACCTGAAGACATCCTCAAGGAATCGAAGGTCATCCAGGAAGAGATCAAGATGGTGGAGGACACGCCTGACGACCTCGTGCACGAAATATTCACGCAGAGTTACTGGCGTGGACAGGCTTTGGGCAGGCCCATTCTGGGTACTCGCCGCACGGTGGGCAGCTTCACCCGCGAACGGCTGTGCGATTATTTCCAGCGCCATTACACGCCCAACAGCACGCTGCTCGCCGCGGCGGGAAACGTCGAGCACGCGCGCTTCGTAGACTTGGTTGCCAAGTCTTTTGGCGACCTGCCTGGCGGGCCTGCGGCTGGCGACGGTCCCACGCCCACGCCCCACCCCAGCATCCGCCACCGGCATAAGAAAGAGCTTGAACAGGCTCACCTCTGTGTGGGCGCGCCTTCTTACCCGCAGCCGCACGAGAAGCGCTTTGCCTGTTACATCCTCAACAGCGTGCTCGGCGGTGGGATGAGCTCGCGGCTCTTTCAGAACATTCGCGAGAAGCGGGGGCTTGCCTACGCGGTTTTCTCCGGCCTCAGCAGCTTTCGCGATGCCGGTTGCCTGAGTGTTTACGCGGGCACATCGCTGGAGAATGCGCGCCAGGTCCTGGGCCTTATCCTCGATGAGTTCCGGCAGTTGAAGTCCGAGGCCATCAGCGACCAGGAACTCCAGCATGCCAAAGACTATCTGAAGGGTAACCTCCTGCTCAGTCTGGAGACTACAGGGAGCCGCATGTCGAACGTGGCTCGGCACGAAATATATTTCGGGCGCTACATCTCGCTCGACGAGACTTCCCAGCGCGTCGACGAGGTTACCTCCAGCGAAGTCCTGGAAGTGGCGCGCGAGTTCTTCCAAACCGACCGGCTGGCGGTCACTTTCCTCGGCCCGATCAACGACTTCAGGTTCACCCGCGCCGACTTGGCTTGCTAGGCCTTGGTGGGGATTGACGGTAACGGCAAGTTCCCGAAACGTCCGGAACAGGTTACCTTGCCACGCGGCGGCATAAAGTTGTAGCGGCGAGTTTACCTCGCCACGTGGCGGCATAAAGCCGCCGCTACATCAAATTGGCCCGTTACCCGAGTCTCTCCGTTCTTGATTGCGAGGGAGGATCCATGCTGATCGTTCACGTGCATGTTCGAGTCAAACCGGAATTCATTGACGCCTTTAAGGAAGCCAGCCTCGAGAATGCGCGCCATAGCGTGCAGGAGCCGGGCATTGCCCGGTTTGACGTGATGCAGCAGGCCGATGACCCTGCCCGCTTCCTGCTGGTCGAGGTTTATCGCAGCCACGAAGCCACCACCCGTCACAAGGAGACCGCGCATTACGCCACTTGGCGCGATAAAGTGGCCCCCATGCTGGCGGAGCCCCGCACGAGCGTAAAGTATTCCAATATCTTTCCTGCGGATGAGGGCTGGTGAGGCGGCGATGCGTTTCGAATTTGCCACCGCCACACGCATCCTCTTCGGACCCGGCGTGGTGCGCGAGGTTGCTCCAGCCGCAAAAGAGATGGGCAGGCGAGCGCTGCTGGCCATAGGGTGTCCGGCGGCAAGCGCCGCCTTGCTGCTCGAGGCAATGAAAAAGGAGGGAACCGGCTGCATTAGTTTGGCCATCCAAGCAGAACCCTCTGTTGACTTGGTTCGTCAGGGTGTGGAACTTGCCCGCCGGGAACAGTGCGATCTGGTGATTGCTTTCGGCGGAGGGAGCGCCATCGACGCAGGAAAAGCTATTGCGGCGCTGCTGACCAGCGGCGGCGAGCTGGGCGATTACCTGGAGGTGATTGGCAAGGGCCAGCCTCTCCGTCATCCTTCCGTCCCCTTTATCGCCGTGCCCACGACTGCCGGCACCGGGTCTGAAGTCACGCGCAACGCCGTACTGGCTTCTCCAGAGTACCAGGTCAAGGTGAGCCTGAGGAGCCCGTTAATGCTGCCGCGCCTCGCGGTGGTGGATCCGGAGTTGACGCTCGAGTTGCCGCCCGCGGTCACCGCCAGCACCGGGCTCGACGCACTCACGCAGTTGATTGAGCCCTACGTCTCGATCCGGGCCAATCCCCTGACCGACGGCTTCTGTCTGGAGGGCCTGCGCCGCGTCAGCCGCTCGCTGCGCCGGGCTTATCACGCCGGGCGCGATATCACTTCACGTGAGGACATGTCGCTGGCGAGCCTGCTGGGTGGACTGGCGCTGGCCAACGCCGGCCTGGGTGTGGTCCACGGCATCGCTGCGCCGCTGGGCGGAATGTTCGACGCCCCGCACGGAGCCATCTGCGCCGCGCTGCTGGCGCATGGGATGGCCATCAACATTCGTGCCTGCCGCGCTCGCGCCCCAGAAGGTGAAACGCTGCGGCGTTACGAAACCGTGGCGCGTCTGCTCACCGGTGAGCCGGACGCCGTCGCCGAAGACGGAATCGAGTGGGTTCGCCAACTGTGCCGGGAATTGCAGATTCCTCCTCTGAGTTCGTACGGAATTCGGGAACGCGACGTGCCCACCCTTGTCGAAAAGGCCTCAAGAGCCAGCAGCACTAAAGGCAATCCCATCACGCTCACCCTGGATGAGCTGCGCCAGCTATTGGCTAGCGCCTTGTAGCACCGCGCGGTGAGCCCGTATTTCTCACCACGGGTCTGGAGGGGCGGGGCTTCACCCCGCCGTTACACCCGAATTCGAAAGTTGGCAGCCGCCGGTCGAGCCGAGTCACTTGATTAGAGGCCCATTTGACGCAGATGCCGGAGGAACAAAATGGTGCGGGGCCGAGCGTAGGGGCACAGCGCGCTGTGCCCCTACAAGTGGTGGGAAATCCGGGTCAGCGGTCCGGTGAGACAACCGGCCTGGGGCGCGGGCAATTCTGAATTCCAAATTGCTTCCACCCCCCAGTGCCTGTTGCCTCTTGCTGTGGAAGAGCCGCAGCCAGCGTAAGTTGCTGACAGCGTTTTAGGTTCGTTATGCCGAGACGGCCGGCCGGTTTCTTGCCAGGCGGTCAGGGTTCCGTCAAAGTCCCGGAAGTGCAGCGTCACAAAGGATCGCGATTTTGGCAACCGGAGATGATGAGCCGGGAATTGCCCCGAAGGGGCATACCGTGAGTAGCCGTGGGTGAAACCCACGGAAAGGAAGCGAAAAACCTGTGCCGGCCCTGAAGGGGCCGAACTACAGTCAACCCCTTTGGGGTTGGCGTCGTTCGCTCGGCCCCGCTCTCCGCAGGTTGAAACCTGCGGCTACTCGAGGAAGGCCCCTTCGGGGCCTTGGGCACTCCCAACGCTCTCGACTTTGACGGGACCCACCAGCCGGTTTCTCAGAATTGATTTTCCCGTGCAGTGCCTATAAAATCGTGTGTCAGTCTTTGGCCATTATTTATTTGGACAGCGGGAGGAGGTTCGCAAATTGATGCGGAAAAGTCGGGTTAGTTTTGAAGTATTGGGTGGGGTCTTACTGCTTGTGGTGGGTGTGTTGATTGCCGGCGGGGTGGCAAAGCCCAAAGCGAATGCCTCTGACGATGCCGCCCTGAACGAGAAGATCATCTCGTACCTTCGCGATAGGTTTGGTATCCCTGACACGGTGAAGGTGACGGCGACTCCTTTCCAGTCGTCGAGTTTCCCGGGCTTTCTGGCCTCCACGATTACTACTACTACCGACGATGGTAAAGAACCGAAAAAGACTGTGATATTCCTCACCGATGACCGCCACTACCTCATTGTGGGGTTCCTTTACGCTGCCAGCACTGATCCGAAAGGCGAAATTGTTCAACACGCGCGTGAACAGTTTAAAGTTCCTGAAGCTACCAGCCTTACCGCAGGGCCTTTCCACAATTCCGGTTTTCCCAATTTCTTAACGACGACCGTGACCTTCGAAAACGGGAAGGAGAAACAGAATCTGGATTTTTACATGACCAAGGACAATCGTACCCTGGTGTTGGGAAGCGTCCTCAAATTGGGACAGGATCTCAGGCGGGAAGCGTTGCGAATCATCGTAACCACGAACCAGCCAACCCAGGGTCCTGCGCATGCTCCGGTCACCATTGTGGAATACGCGGACCTCGAGTGCCCCTCGTGTGGGCGGCTGCATGAATTCCTTGAAAAGCAGCTCATTCCAAAATACGGAGACAAGGTTCGAGTCATATTCAAGGAGTTTCCGCTTGTACAAATTCATGATTGGGCGCTGACGGCCGCCATTGCCAACGAATGCGTCTTCGAGATTAAGCCGGAAGCTTACGCGCCTTACCGCTCGTTGATTTACCAGAACCAGTACGGCACGAACGCCGCCAACGTCCGCGACGCCCTCATGGGTTATGCGGACCAGGTGGGAGTGGACCGCGTCAGGCTGGCAGGGTGCTTGGATTCCAAAGCTTCACTCCCGCGCGTCAATATGGGGATGAGCGAAGGGAAGCGGTTGGAGATTCAGAGTACACCGACCTGCTTCATCAATGGGCGGATGCTGGTGGGATACCCGTCTGCTGAGGCCTATTACGAGGCAGTTGATGCAGCCTTGCAACAAGCCAAATAGCATCGGGTGGTAGGCGGTAGGTCGTAGGTGGTAGGTGGAGGAAAGAGGAACCAGGGAGGAGATATGGGCAAGAGGAAAGGCATCATTACTTCGAGCATACTGGCCCTATCACTTCTCAGCTTGGGGAATATCGGTTGGGGGGTCAACCAGGGGATGTGGGGGAGCAGTTTGCGCGAGGGCCGGGACCACGTTGGCGTTGAGAGGTTGTTGGCTTTGCTCGAGAGCGACCGGATCAGGATTTACTTGCGCCTGGCGGACCCGCAGGTTGAGCGCCTGCGCCAGATCATCGTTGAAACAGAGAAGGCTAGTGTGAGAACCAGGGCCGAGATAGAAGTGCGGAGCATCGAACTAAGAGAAGCCCTGCGCGCCGACAAACCCGACCGCGATGAAATTCTGAAACAGGTGCAGGAAATCTCGGACCTTCGCCGGGAGATGATGAAACACCGTGTGGAGGCGATCCTCGCGGCCAAGGCTGTCCTTTCCCCAGAACAACAAAGAAGACTGTTCTCCCTCCTTGAGAACCGGCATGAGGGCAGGAGGCTGGGAGGCGAACCGGGAGGCGTCCCGGCCAAGCCACTGCCGAGGCCCGGCGAGCCGGCCCAGGTCCCACTTCACCCCGGCGAGCCGCCGGTCCAGTAAAGTTGGTAGTGGGTCAGTTTGGTGTTGTAGCGGCGAGTTTACCTCGCCAGATGGCGCCAAATGGCGGCGTAAAGCCGCCTCTACTTCACTTGGTAGGTCCGACCAAGCTTCGGACTTTCGCGGCCCCCGCCTTATCTCCGGCGGCTTCAAGAGCCTTGGCCTCGGCGGAGATGGCCTGAGTATACGTCGGGTCCACAAACCGGGCGGTGTGAAATTGATCCGCCGCTTGGCGAAAATTCCCCAGTTTCATCCAGCAAGCCCCCAAGTAAAAGTGAGCATTCAGGTCGTAAGGGTTCGCGCTGACGGCGCGCTGGAAGTATGCAGCGGCCTGCGCAAAGTCCCGCTGCGCGAAATAGGTCGAGCCCAGAAGGTCATAGGCCTCGGTGAACTGGGGCGCCACCTGAACCGCCCTCTGGAAAAGCACAATGGCTTCCTCCGTTCGTCCCTGCCGGAGGGCAATCCTGCCCAGGCCAAGGTTGTAAGCGTAGCCGAACCCGGCCATGGGCCAGGAACTTGCCTGGTTCAGGCGCTTGGCCTCCTCGTATTCACGCAACGCTGCTTCATCTTTGCCTTCTTTGAACATGAGATTTTCTGCCAACTGGAGGTGCAGCACAACCGAATCTGGAGATTGCTCGCCGGTGCGGCGCGTCCAGGCTTCGTTGTTGCGCCAGTTGGGGACAACCTGAATGGTCTTGAGCATCCAGAAGCAGAACAGGATGGCGAGCGGAGCAAGCATGAGGCGTCTTGGCCAAACTCGGGGCGCCAAGGGCGCGAGCTTTTCGAGCCACAAGTACGAAATGGCCAGGCACCACCCGACAGAAGGGAGATAGGAAAAACGGTCAGCGACTTGCGGGAAGCTGAGTTGGCGAATGTCAAGGACCGGGAGCAACGCCACGCCCCACCAAATGAGGAGAAAGCCTGCCCTGGGGTCGCGCCTCCGAAGGCTGGCTGCGCCAATGAGGGCCGCCAAGGTGAGCCAAGCCCATGGCGAATGGAAACTGGACGTGAAATCGAAGCTCCGGAAAACATCCATATGGAGCGGCAGGAAAAAGAGCTTGGCGTGCTGACCCAGGAGTGCCACGCCGGCGGAGAAGACCCTGGGCGAGATTTTCCAGAGATGCGCAGTGGCTGCCATGTGTCCGAGGACCACGCGCCGGATCATTAAGTATGCAAATACGGCGGCTAAGTAAGGCAACAAATGCGCCAGTTTCTGTGTTGTAGCATTCGCCATCTTCTTCCCTTGCGGCGAAGATTTCTCCTCCTCCCAGCGGTGCCTCTGTGTCCTCCGTGTCGACAAAAGACTCAACACAGAGGTCACTGAGACGCTCCGTGTGCTCTGTGTTAA
>JBAVYG010000103.1:0-2008 GCA_049698675.1 Terriglobia bacterium | reverse complement strand
TCTCGGCCCAGCGGCGCCAGGCGACACAGTGAATCCAGAGTGTGTTGGTCTTCTTCTCTCCGTCGCCGTTCTTGTAAACCTCTTTCACCGCCAGAGAGAAGTTCGCGACCGGTATGCCGGCAGCGGTGAACTTCATCTCACTGTCGGCTCCAACGTATCCAATTAGCATCACTTTATTCAACATATGTGTTGTGACTGGAACCGTAAAATGGCCACTTAAGGGCCCCTTCACTGTTCCGCCATTTCCTTTCGTATAAGGTGAGTAGGAGTTGCGCTCGTCACACTTGATCCCAGGACCCGAATCCAGGGGTCATTTGACGGAAACAAACCGGCTGGCTATTCTGCACTCGGTATGGAAGCGTCCATTCAATCCTCGAGTGAGGGCGCCAAGGTGATCCTCAGTCGCGTGGTCTCGGACATCAAGCGGGAACAGGAAAAGACGGTCTGCCACTTCACCGATGGTGGCAGTGTGCTTCTTAACAACTTCCTAGGCGCACTTATTCGCCTCGGCGACGAAATAAGCTTCCCTGTGGCCAGCGATTCT
The DNA here is from genome assembly GCA_049698675.1 of Terriglobia bacterium. Lineage (GTDB taxonomy): Bacteria > Acidobacteriota > Terriglobia > UBA7540 > UBA7540 > CAVROP01. The sequence goes on along the minus strand of JBAVYG010000103.1, from coordinate 1,464 downwards.
ACGGGAGGAGGAACCGAAATCTATGTCCGCAAGACCTCGTCTTCGGGGAGGAGTCGTGATCTCTACCAAGCACCCATTAGTTATACTGCGAAGCCCAAAGCCGATAAACGCGACCGGCTTTACGTCCGGGCGGAAGTTTCAAAAGGTGGGCTGGGCATTTCTCTCATTCATCTGCCATGTGAGGTGATACGCGATTACTTCTACGTCGCCACACGGCGCCAGCACTGGGAACGCCAGACGAGCCTGTATAACGTTTTGCGGATCACTCCCACCGCCTCGCTCGCTGAGCTGCGTGTAGCCTTCAGCCTCAGGCAATTGGAGCTCCGCGCTGGTGGCGCTTCCAACCGCGACAGCGCTACGTTGGAGCGGGCATTCAACATCCTGGCGCAACCTGAATTGAAGGCCTGTTACGACTCACTGCTCAAAGATTCCTCGGCGCCTGCACCCTTTCCATACGGGGGCTTAGGCTCGATTCTGGTCGCGGGAGACCGATCGCGGGACGGTCAGACGTTCTTCGCGACCCAAATCCTGTCTTTCCAGCCCGAACTGCAGGAGCACCGATTCCACGCACCGTTGCGGAATTTTGACTTTTACGATGACCGTGCCATCTACCGCGATGTCCGGCGGAAACTCGAAGTGACACTCGACCAGTCAGCCATGCCGATCACTTGGGATGCCACCTGGAACCGGTGGAGACACCTGCTGGGGGCCAAGGTCGAGTTGCAGGGAACGTTCGTTCAGACGGGAAAGTACCGTCACCGAAATGGTCAGTGGGACCTGGTCAAGTGGGAGACCACCTTGCCGAGCCGCATCCACGTGAAGGTTCCTGCCAACATCGCCGAGCAAATTGAAACAGCCCGCAGGAATTTCCATCGGTTTGGCGAGTTTTCCGACGCCCTAGGCCAGATTCGTACTCGCATCGAACGTGAGCCGATGGAAAGGGAACAACTGCGCAGCCTCTGTTGGGACTTCGGTATTCCTGGCGACTTCGATGTCGCTCAAGTCAACTGGCAGCCGGATTACGATGCCTTCTTCTACCAGCAGCTCTGCCGGCGGGCGGGACGCGTCTACTTTTTCCATACGGAGTATATCTTTGCCCTCGCGAAGGTGATCGCCGTTGAGACACCGCAACTGGGTCACGCGACGTACCTGTTCTCCAAGCCCCAGAGCATCGAAGCTTTCCTCGGTGCTTACGCAGCCACCACGAAGCAGGCTATCCGGCAGAATCGTGCCAACGTGGCGGACCGGCTGGGATTCCTAGGGCGCGTCGTTCACGGATCGAATCCGCGGGTTTGGCTTCGCGCCTTAAAGGCACGGCTGGGCGAGGCAGCCGATTCCCCTGAAGTGGCATCCGAGGGAGAGTGAATATGCAAAAAGAAACGAATACGAGAGCCGAAGTCATTGCGCTTCTCGAAGGCCGGACGCAGGTGAGCCTCGAGAACATCCGTCAGTTCATCCTGGACC
>JBAVYG010000102.1:0-8195 GCA_049698675.1 Terriglobia bacterium | reverse complement strand
GGATACAAGCGGGAGCGGCGGCTTGTAGCGCCGGCTTCCAGCCGGCAAAGAGCCGCCAAGATGGCGGCGCTACGTTCAAATTAGGACAGCACCCGGCGGCTGGCAACCGCTGGCAGAGGTCAGTCGAGCTAATTGTTTCATTGATCCATTGAGTCATTGCATCATTGAGAAGCGGCACCGGAATGGTTCTTCCAATGGATCAATGACTCAATGAATCAATGACCAGATCCCTTTTGGGTCCAAGCAACTTACTCGACCCCAGCCTCGGCGTGTTGAACTAACTCCTTTGTCTTCACAGACATTCCCGCTTTCCACGTCTAACTCTATGTGTTTTCAACAACATTCCCGCTTGGCCCCCGACTTTTCCACAGCGATCCTTTGTTTTCAATGACATTCCCGCGTTGTTCGTTCAATTTTTGAAGTTACTACATCTGCGCACGGCCAGTCTCCCCAGACGGAATGTCGATTCCCGGGACCTTGCCCATGTCCACCATCCGGGTGTCATCGTCTTGGGCGGTGGCAGTAACCCCCATGTTGCCGGCTGGGAATTCTTTCCCCAGGCCGGCAGTATCCTCGCTTTGCGGGCCATAGCCCCGTTAAGCGCGCCCTCGTGGCGCAAAACCCCAGTGCAAACCTCCCCAACAGGGGGAAGGCAGGCGTCCCGTCCCGAGGTGGCCGTAGCTCTCACGCAGATAGGCTACTATATAGGCGCAGACTTGTCAAGAGACAAGATTTACATGTGTAGCCCAGGGCGGATCGCGCCACTTTCGAAGCACGCTCCGAATTGACGGGGCTGGTTTTGGATGCTAAAAGTAGATGGTTAGCCATATCCTTCAGAGGATTTGCTGCTATGAAAGGAGTAAGGTCGATGCGCCGTCGTGACTTCGTAAGAAAGGGAACCGAGGCTGCGGAGTCTGCAGCTCCGCATAAAATCCTGACGCCGCGGGCGAGTTCGGGAGAAGCGACGAAGCTCGCACCCATAGCCAAGCGCCCGCTCGGGAAGACCGGCGAGCACCTCTCCATCATAGGCTTGGGTGGCATTGTGGTCATGAACATGAAGCAGTCTCGGGCGAACAACCTTGTCGCGGAAGCCTTCGACCGCGGCATCAATTACTTTGATGTAGCGCCCTTTTACGGAGACGCACAGCAACGCTTGGGACCAGCTTTGCAACCCTACCGAAAGCGCTCCTTCCTCGCCTGCAAGACTGACGAGCGGACCAAGAGCGGCTCGCAAGAGGAACTCGATGAATCACTGCGTCTCCTGCGGACCGACCACTTCGACCTCTACCAGTTTCATTACTTGACCACTATGGACGATGTCGAAACAGTTTTTGGGCCTGACGGCGCCATGGAAACCTTCCAAGCTGCGAAGAAAGCGGGCAAGGTGCGCTTTCTCGGATTCTCAGCTCACTCGGTGGAAGCAGCTCTCGCGGCCATGGACCGGTACGAATTTGATTCGATCCTCTTCCCCATTAACTTTGTCCTATTCTCGCAATCCAACTTTGGGCCACAGGTGCTCGAAAAGGCGCGACAAAAGGGAATGGGAATCCTGGCGCTGAAAGGGATGGCGAAAACCCCATGGCCAAAAGCTATGAAGGAGAGTAAGCGGCCTAGTCCCAAGTGCTGGTATCAGCCTGCGGCGCTTCCTGAAGAAGCCTCGCTCGGCCTCCGCTGGACCTTATCGAAACCGATCACCGCCGCAATTCCCCCGGGTGATGAGAAATACTTCCGTGTCGCTATGGACGTGGGGCAGAGTTTCACGCCCATTAGCCCGGAAGAGGAGCGCTTGCTCATGGCGCGCGCCGCAGGGGTTGAACCGATCTTTCGCCTCGGCAATGCGTAGCTTTGGCTGCATGCGGGAAATCCTACGTTGGGCAGCAGGTGGTATGGGAGTGAGTGGTGATATACTTGCAAAAGAGAGGCGACTCATGAGCAAGGTGAAGGACCTTGAAAGCCAGATCCAGGAGCTCTCGCCCGAGGAGCTGACGGCACTCCGCGAGTGGTTCACAACCTATGACGCGGGCACCTGGGACCAAGAGTTTGAGGCTGACGTAAAGAGTGGGAAACTCGACGCCATGGCGGAACGTGCGCTACGCGACCACAACGCCGGGCGCTCTACAAAGCTGTGAACCACCATGCCTCTCCGGACTTCTGGGCGTGCTATCGAGCGCTCCCTGCCTCTGTCCAATGAATCCGCCACCCACAGACAGATCGACGAAGCTCCGCAGCCGCGACTGGTTTGGGAAAGACGACCGCTGGGGGCTGGCGCTTTAGCTTGCAGGGAACACCCATTCCTTCCTATACTGGTGGCGGTGAATGTCCGCTTCTACCTCGATCCCGCAACGGGTCAACCGCACATCTATCATCATGGTGTGGAAGAGGAAGAGGTCGAGGAGGTCCTGGCGAATGCAGGAGAAGATCGTCCAGGGCGAGAAAGCACCCGCGTTGCCATTGGCCAGACGGCAGACGGTCGGTACTTGAAAGTTGTCTACGCCCGCGACCTGCAGGCGGACAGTATTTTCGTGATTACCGCGTATGAGTTGCGCGGCAAAACACTCCACGCCTATCGCAGGCGGTTGAGGGGAAGGCGCCGATGAAACGAAACCGATTTCCGGCCGGCTGGGACGAAGCCCGGGTTCAGAGCGTCCTGGAACATTACGAGCAACAGACTGAGGATGAGGCGCTCGCCGAAGACGAAGCTGCATTCCGGTTGCGGGGCCAGACTGTGGTCGTCGTACCCAACAGCCTCGTTCCTGAAGTGACTCGACTGGTCGGGGCACACCGCTCCCGCCGGCAGATCAGTTCGGGCAGGCCAAACACCGTGTCCAAGCCCATGGCGCACAGAACCCGCCGCAGCAGAACGCCAGGCCGTTAAAGACCCTGAAATGAATCCACTGCCCAAAGAGAGATCAACGAAACTCCGCAGCCGCGACTGGTTTGGGAAGGACGACCGCTGGGGACTGGCGCATCGCGCCTGGCTGCGCGCCGAAGGCTTCAGCGAGCGCGTGTTTGAGGGCAAGCCCGTTATCGGCATTTGCAATTCCTGGAGCGAACTGAACAACTGCAACGCGCACCTGCGCCAGGTGGCAGAAGCCGTGAAGCGAGGGGTGTGGGAAGCAGGCGGATTTCCCCTCGAGTTCTGCACGATATCGCTGGGCGAAATGCTGATGAAGCCGACCACCATGCTCTATCGCAATTTGATGGCGATGGACGTGGAGGAATGCATTCGCGCCTATCCGCTTGACGGGGTGGTGCTACTTTGCGGATGTGACAAGACCACGCCGGCGCAACTGATGGGTGCGGCCAGCGCAAACATACCGGCGCTCATGGTTCCCGGCGGACCCATGCTGCGCGGCATGTGGCACGGCAAGGAGCTCGGCTCCGGAACGGATGTACGCCGCTTTTGGGAAGAGGTCCGGGCGGGACGGTTGAGCGAAGAGGAGTGGTGCGAAATCGAGAGTTGCGTCTCGCGCAGCGCGGGGCATTGCACCGTGATGGGCACCGCTTCGACGATGGCCAGCCTCGTCGAGGCCCTGGGGATGACCTTGCCGGGAGCTGCGGATATTCCCGCGGTGGACTCGCGCCGCCTGGCCATCGCCGAACAGAGCGGGCGCCGCATGGTGGGAATCGTGGAGGAGGACCTCCTTCCCTCCCGAATTCTGACGCCCGCCGCCTTCGAGAATGCCATCTGCCTGCTCATGGCCCTCGGTGGCTCCACCAATGCCATCATCCACCTGGTGGCCATCGCCGGGCGTCTGGGCATCGATCTGCCGCTTTCGAAGTTTGAGGAGATCTCCCAGACAACACCTGTCATTGCGAATGTGAAACCTTCGGGCAAATTCCTGATGGAGGATTTCAGTTACGCCGGAGGGGTGCCCGCAGTGATGAAGGAGATCGCTTCACGGCTTCACCTGGGGGCGATCACGGCTACCGGCAAGACACTGGGTGAGAACATTTCCCCATTCGCTTGTTTCAATCGGGAAGTCATCAAGCCACTCAGCCAGCCGCTCTACCCGGAGGGAGGCCTCGTCGTGCTCGGCGGAAACCTCGCCCCGTGCGGCGCCGTTATCAAGCAATCCGCCTCTTCGCCTCATTTGCGCAAGCACAAGGGGAAAGCCGTAGTGTTTGAAAACAACCGGGATTTGTTAGCGCGAATTGACGACCCGCGCCTGAGTGTGGATGAGAACTCGGTCTTGGTCCTGAAAAATGCCGGGCCCAAGGGGGCGCCGGGCATGCCCGAATGGGGCCACTTGCCGATTCCCGCCAAGCTGCTCAAGGCCGGGGTGAAGGACATGGTGCGGCTGAGCGATGCGCGCATCAGCGGCACCAGCTTTGGGACCATCGTCGTCCACATCTCGCCCGAGACAGCCATCGGCGGCCCGCTGGCCATCGTCAAGGATGGTGACGAGATCGAGTTGGATGTGAGCGGAAAGAGACTGGAGCTATTGGTGCCGGATGCGGAAATCAAAGCGCGCTTGGCCCAATGGACGCCGCCGGCCCCACACTATTCACGGGGATACGGGAAAATGTACCTCGAGCACATTCTCCAGGCGCACGAGGGTTGCGACTTCGACTTCCTCCGCGGCCGCGACCCTGGTGATGACGACAGTCCCCTGCGAAAGTTCCCCAATCCCGCGCTTTGATTAGGACTCATACGGATTGTTCGTCATTCGTAGAAGAAAATGCCACCGCTGATTCCCCTCCTTGATAAGGAGGGGGCCAGGGGGTGGTTGACCCGCGAGCTTGATTCCGTACCCACCACCCCCTAACCCCCTCCTCCACCGAGGAGGGGAGCTATTTTCATGGCGGAGAAGAATCCCCGCATTTGTAAGCTCAAACAGTGCGGAAAATGCCGGGATGCTTCTCCCGCAGGGCGGGATCAGCATGACAGACCCGAAAATAGTATCAGGTCCCGAATAGGCCGAGGCTCATCGCAGCACGGAAAGACTGGTGGGCAATTCCTGGGCCGTCAGCGCCTGCAATTTCAATTGCTGAGTGAGTTTGCCGAGACTTTAGGAAATGAAGAGGTGCGTCGTCAGATATGCGCCAGGGCTGGTTTCTGTGCTTCCTGTTGCCCCATGTTTCTGCCTTCTGATTTCTAGTTTCCAATTTCTAAGTTCATATAAGCCTGTGTATTAACTCCATCGGAAAACAAGTTCCTTCTACAATACCTATTCACACCGCCGCAGATGTGCTACATTAAATCTCTGTTATGGCATCTCAAACATGTCCAAATTGCGGGTCGTCGCGGGTTAACAAATCGACTAGCGGTCAACACCTCATGTGTCAGGATTGTCAGCGGATCATCATTCAGGACCGGGTCAAGAAGCCCCGTGGTCGAAAGACTCACGGCAAGCCGCGCCGTTCTGGTCCGGAGATCCGTTCCGAAACGGCAAATTGAAGACCTGCGTTTCCCTTCATTCGCCCAGAGGGCCTTTCCCCTGGGCAACAAAGCCGTTTGACACGCTTCCATACTAGAATAATGAACGAAATCCGGTTGTGTCCTAATATGGGACGTAGGGCCGGGGCTTGCTTGCCCAGGCCTGGGCCACCCCGCCATGGCGGGGGGCGGCCCTACATTCGAATTGGGTCGCCACCTGAAATCCTTGTGGGGGATCGATAAACTATGCTCTCACGGAACCTCTTCTTGCTGGTGTTGATTGCAGCATTTCTTTCGACCTGCCGCGCAGCGCTCGGTGATGAGATCTCCATCGAGGGCGCGCCTGCTGATAGCGGCTATAACGTTGGGTCCGTTGCCACGATCCGCGCCACAGTGAAAGGCATAGCGGGTGACGCGCGCCGTTACGCCGTGTTTGCGGAGATTCAGTATGCCGGCACCACCTCCACAACCAGCGTTCAAATGGATCGAGTCGCAGAGCCCCGGCAGGGGGAAGCTCAGTACGAAGTCGGCTGGCCTATTCCCGCTGAAGCCCCCACTGGACTTTACACGGTCGCCGTCCGAGTGCAAGACCGCACGGCCCATCGCACCATCGCCATCAAGGCTTTGCGCGGCTTCGCCGCGTACAAGAAGCTGGTCCAAATCTCTCACCTGGCTTTGGACAAGACCTTTTACAACCTGGGCGAACCTATTCAATGCGAGGTCACGTTGCAAAACCTGACCGACGCTGAGCTCAAGAACCTGCGCGTCGAGTTCTCGAACGCCAACTATCCCTGGATCTCTCTCAATTCGGGAGAGGCCAGCGCGAATCCTGACCTCGCCCTGAAAGTCCTGCGGGACCACTTGGCCTTGGCGGCTCGAGGGACAGCAACAATTCCCATGATGAACGCGGGGATTGCCTCTCCTCTCCAAGGGAAGCAAAAAGAGATCATGGGCATCGGCAGTCCCGAGCGCCACGAGAAAACCCCGCCACCGGAAGTGGATACCTACACGGTGGCCGTGTGGAATGCTGAGCACACGATTCTTTACGATATGCAATTCACGACGCCCGCCATGGTGAGGCCCCCGGAACGCGAGCTCCCCGTACCTTACAGCAGGAATTACACGCACCCCTATGACTCGGATATCGACTTCGTTCAATATCGCAGCTTTTACGCGCCAGGACAGGTCTCTCCCGTTATCACGCTGGATCACTCGCGAACGCTCTACCGTGCGGGAGACCGGGCCAGAGTCCTCGGCACGCTAAGGAATTCGGGGGGCGAAACTTGGAGAGATACGGAACTTCGGGCAACCATCCTGGACACCGCCGGGAAAACCGTCCAGAAGGCAACGCTCCTCTCTGGGATCAATCTTGGCGCTGCACAAAGGCAGGCGGTGACGGCGGACGCCTGGGCGATCCCTGCCCATCAGGCGCCCGGCACTTATCGCCTAAGGCTGGAGTTACTCGCCGCGGGTGGGCGACTGCTGGCCGAGACCGCAACGGAGATCGCCGTCAATAGGTTACCGGCCTCTGTGCTGGTGTTTTGCCCGCACGAAGACGACGAGTACTCCTATGCCGGCTTGATCCGCGCCGCTGTCGAGGCGGGCATCCCGGTGCGCGTCGTGATCCTCACCGGTGGTGATGCCGGGGGCTGCGAGCGCTACTACGACAAGCCTTGCGGGCCGAACGAGGCGCGTGAGTTCGGGATGGTGCGCATGGAGGAAAGCCGCGCAGCTTTGGAACACATCGGCCTCACCCGCGACAAGGCGGATTTCATTGGCCTGCCGGATGGCGGCTCAGGAGCCATCTGGTCACAACACGTCAAACCCTCGAATCCGTTTATGTCCGTGTACCTGGCGTGCGATCACGCGCCTTATGAGCAAGTGCTGAAGCCCAATTTGCCGTATGCGCGTGACTCCGTGATCGGCGCCATCGAACAGATCATTACCGACTTCCATCCGGCCTTGATCGCTCTGCCCCATCCTGACGAGCGCCATGTGGATCACCGCACCACCAATTGGTTCGTCATCAAGGCCTGCCAGGAATTGCTCCGCGAGCAGAGGATCGATCCGCAGACCATCATTTGGGGCGATCGAGTATACGGCGCCAGCGGTTTCAAGCCTGCCCCTTACAAGTACGAAGGAGTTGTGGTTTACCTGAGCGGCGAGGCCGCGGCGCTCAAGCAGGAGATGAGCTGGGTTTACCAGTCGCAGGACGGGAACCTGGCCGAAGGGATGAAGAAAACCTTTGCTGAGCTCCCGCGCCAGGAAGAACACGTTCGCATCCTGAACTGGCAGGAGCACGAGGGGTGGAACGAATGAATCATCGGGTGAACGGTTGATCGGGAGATCGGGTGAACAGGAAGCTCGAAATTCGAAAATCGAAAATCGTCGCGAGTTTCGATTTTCGGTTTTCGAGTTTCGTCTTTCGACTGTTCACCCGATCTCCCGATCTCCCGATCTCCCGATTACTAAAGCCGTGCCGCACGGAGCGCTTCCTCACGGGCGCGCCGGAGGCTTGCGACAGGGTCACCTGTGGGAATGAACTCCATGGCCAGGTAGCGGTCGTACTTCAGGGCGGCAAGCTTCTTATAAATGTTGGTGTAGTTGATTTCGCCCGTCCCGGGCTCGTGCCGCCCGGGAACGTCGGCCACGTGCATCAACCCCACCTTCGCGATATTTTTTTCCAACTTTTCAATCAGGTTGCCTTCGGAAATCTGCTCGTGGAAAAAGTCGTCGAGGAATTTGACCCGCGGGTGGCCCACCCTGGTGATGATCTCGAAGCCTTCCGCCACCGACCAGAGGTAATAGTGCGCAT
>JBAVYG010000101.1:0-2952 GCA_049698675.1 Terriglobia bacterium | reverse complement strand
CTGCTCGCGTTCTTTGAGGCCTGGAGGGCGTGGAGGTCGCAGGCCTCCGTCATACCACGACACGCGCAACGCCGGGCGGTTGCCGTTGGCCGGAAAATTCAGGTGGACCATGGACACTTTCGGGAAGGTCTCCTCCCAGCTTTCGCTGGAGCTGGCCTCCGCCGAGACGGGCGGAGTGAGATTGAGAATCTTGAACACGCCGGCAAGGCTGTAAGAGCCCATATCGCCGAAAGTGCCGCAACCGAAGTCATGCCAGCCTCGCCAGACAAAGGGCAAATACGCCTTGCTGAAGGGACGTTCCGCCGCCGGCCCCAACCACATGTCCCAATCGAGACCTTCGGGGATCGGGTCCGGGTTCTCTGGCCGGCCGACCCCCTGCGGCCAGAAGGGGCGGCTCGACCAATTGTGGACCTCGCGCACCGTCCCGATCGCGCCGTCGGCAAGCCACTCCGCGATGATCCGTGTAAGTTCGGTGGAAGGATTGTTGACGGGCAGCGACGTCGCCACTTTCATCTCGCGGGCCGTGGCGGCCATCCGGCGCGCCTCGCCGATGGTGCGCGTCATGGGTTTCTGACACAGCACGTGCTTATGCTTGCGCATCGCCGTAAGCGAGATCCCGGCGTGCCAGTGGTCGGGCGTTGCAACGTAAACGGCGTCCAGGTCCTTCTCCTTGTCGAGGAGTTCTCGCCAATCGCTGTACGCGGTGCAGCCGTGGTACGCACCGGAGGCGGAACGCTTTCCTGAACCGTAATAGGCTTCCACCAGCCGCTTGGCCGGATCGCGGCCGCCGATGCCGACGCTGGTGCGGAACGTGTGCGTGAGTTGGGCCTTGCCAGGCGACGCCAGATCCTCTCCCCAGTTTTTGTATCCTTGGCCGAGCAGCCGCCGTGCCGAGATCAGGATGGCATTGTCGAGGTACTCGACGTAGTCCTTACTGCTCTTGTTACAATCGCAGACCGCTATGACCTGGACATCGGGGCGAGCCAGAAGATTCATCGTGACCTCGAACCCTTGGTGTCCCATACCAATCGCGGCCAGCGTGACCTGGTCGCTGGGCGGAACATAACCCGGCCCTCCAAGTACATGGCGTGGAACTATCATGAATGCGGACGCCGTCGAAACAAATTCGCGGCGTGTCAGCAGATTGGCTTTCCTATTGACCATAGAATCACTCCGTTTGGGTGACCATACACCATAGCCTCCAAAAACTCAAATGAAGCGTAGTTCCGGTAGTGGTGCAGTTTGGCGTGCCGGGATAAACGGGCGTGCTGCGTGACGTACCGCTCAAGCACAAGGTAAAAATCATCAGCCTCGGAAAGCTCCGGCGACTGGAATCGAACGGACATGGCACAACCCGCCAGGCCAAGCGTGGTCTGGCACGCTCGCTAAGCTGACGCCCAGAGCGTCGCTATTGAGGACGGTCTCAGGGAAGAAATTCAGGGCGGCTTCCCGCAAGGGGACCGCCGCCGTGCTATCCATTCTCGTTGTCTCCGCCTGCCTTCTGCCTACTGCCTTTCCCCTGACTCCGAACCTCGAATCCCTGACAACTGAAACCTGTAGCCTGCCCTTACGGCGGGAAGTTCATGCGGCGCAGGAGGTCGTGGAAGCGCGGGGAGGAGCGCAGGAGCATTATTGGGAAGCCACCGAAGCTGTGGGCATGTGGTTGAGGCTTGGCTCGTAACTCGGCCTGCGGGTCGCAGGCTCGGGCCGCGGGGGGTGACTTGCCCTCCAGCCCCCTGCGGGGCGGGGCTCAGTGGATGGCGGCAGCTGGCAATCCGATTTTCTTCAGCAGCGCAGCAAAACGCGGGTCATTGCGCGCATCCTCAAGCGAGTAATACGGGTTCAGGAATGCCAGGTTAAAGCGGTTAATACCCTGGTCGCGTGCCTCATAAGCCTGATCCAGGTACGCGAATCCTTGGTTTCTGTCACCCAGCGCGAAGCAGAGGTCCGCCATATCAGTGTAGTCTGGGATGCGCTCCTTTTTCACCGCGTCCTTCAGGTCGGCCAGAATCTTTTCTGCTTCGGCGCGTTTCCCCATCTTGGCCAGCAAAACTCCCACCATTTCGCTCTTCTCGTGCAGCCCGGGAGCAGCGCGCAACTTCTCCAGAGCGGTCAAGGCCTCGTCATGCCGCCCCAGACGCTCGTATACTAGGGGGTCGCAGTACAAGGCAGTTGGGTTGTTTGGGTACAGCGCCACCAATCTCTGAGAGATGCTGAGCGCCTGGTCCCATTGGTGAGCCCAAATGTATTCGGCATACACGTCCTCCAGGATCATCGGTGAGAGCGGGTCGGCATCGAGCATTTGGAGCATGATCGCCCTGGCCTCCGGCAGCCGCCCGATGGTTTCCAGATAATGCCCGTACCAGTGGCGGACGTACGCACTGTTCGGACTGAGCTCGCCGGCCCGGCGCAACTCCTGCTCGGCGGCGGCCCAGTCCCAATCGTAGAGCAGCTTGATGATGCCTAGCGAAAGTGTGCCCTTCACCCGCCGAGCTGTCGGTCTGGATCGCCTTCAAAGCCTCCTCCCGGGCCTTCGGGATCACACTGGTGGGAGGTTCCATCTCAAATATCCAGGCGTAACTGTACGAGTCGGCCAGCCCGGCGTGCGGCAGCGCGTAATTCGGATCCTTGGCAATGGCCTGCTCGAAATAAGCCCGGCTCTTGACGACCGCCTCCGGCTCCTCTTCGTCCAGGAGGTTGCGGCCCTGCAGGTAGAGGTCGTAGGCTTCCTGGTTCTCCGTGTAGCGTTTCGCCAGCCGCTTTTCTTCTTCGCCGGTCAGCTTGACCCGCAGCTTGTCGCTGATCTGCCGGGCGATCTCCTCCCCGACCGCCTGGAACTCGCTCGCCTTTCCACTGAACTTCCGTCCCCAGAGCTCGGAGCCATCCTCCGTGCCCACCAGGTCGACCTGCACCATCAGACTGTCGCCACGCTGCACCACTTTGCCCATCAGC
>JBAVYG010000100.1:0-4541 GCA_049698675.1 Terriglobia bacterium | reverse complement strand
GGCCTTCAACGGTGCCAAAATCTCTAATCGTGAAGCAAACGCCTCAACTGTGATTCTATCATGAGTTCGCCGCCCCACCAATGCGTCCGTCCGGTGGAACCCGCTATGGGCGGAACCGCTTTCGAAGTCCACCTGGAAAAGAAGGAAGCCACCAGGAGGCTGGGAGTGAAGCACCAATTCGATCTGGCCGGACGGGTTCCGCCGACGATGGTTTGACCGCATGCTCTCGGGAGCTCCGGCCGGAGCTCCCGAGAGAAGAAAGCAGACACGAGGGATCTTCGGTCTGATAGGGGGCCAAATCAGAGTATGAAAGTGGGCCAATTCGGAGTGGCGAAATCAAAAACGGGGGAGACGGTGGTCGCTGCCTTAAATTGATCTGCTTTGCATGTTCGGTATAATCCTACTTTACGAAGTCCCAACTTCGCGTAAGTTGGAAATTCAACCGCAGCCAGCGGGGTAAAGGGCGGCCTCTATGACTGAGTCCGAGCGCCGATAATTGATCTCAACTTACGAGTTCAGGTTCAAAGACCCGCTCGTAGCGCACCGCGGGCTTGTGCTAGGGCTTCTTCGCAGTGCGCTGCGCCTCGTCTCCGGCTTGCAGGCGGTAAGCCTCTTGTGCTTGGCTCATTGCATCTCCCTAAGGTTCGCTCACTGCAAGCCCGCTTGTGTGAGCTTCACTGCACAGCCGGTGTTGCCGCCGCCCGGCGTTCCGCAGGGCGCAGTGCCCAACGTCGAGAAGTAGAGGCTCGAGGCTTGAGCCTCCGAACTTACGTTGTCTACTACGATCCCGCTGGTTCCGCCGTTTTCAGAGGACTGATTAGTGGGAGAAGCGCCGGAGCTAGGCGGTCCGCTGGTGATATCCCAGGCTTCGACGCAGCCGCCGCTCATTGAGTTGGGACAGTTAACGTTGACACCCAGGAACAGCCAGTCCTTGCTGGTGCCCGTGTTGTAGATCTCGGTGAGCGGCGAGCATTCCTGGGGGTTGGTATACGCGGTCGTCCCGAGGTTGGGTCCTTCGGTGCTGGGGCTAATCATCGTTCCAGTAGAACCGAAGGTGATACTGAACAACTCCGGTTGAGAATCACCGTAGGGGTTTCCGCACACATAAAGGTGGCCGCTATAGCTGCCATAGGTGCTGCTGTAGTAGCTGTTGTCGAAGTCTCCATCGTGGATCTTGTTACTTCCATAGCCAGCCCCGACTGCGACCGCGACGACGCTCCCCAATGCAGTGTCGGTTTGCGTGACATAGGCTGTGCCGCCGCTCCCGCCGGAGTCGAATACGAACACCTTTTGGCTGGCCGAATCCACCAGGGGTGCGTCTTTGATGGCGACGTAGCTGGACTGGTTGGTCGCGTCCACGGCCGGCGTACCCAGGCACGGTGGTGCCGGCATCGAATCGATGGATGAACAGGCCCCCGTGGTGCTGCCGGTATCCATGACGTACCACAGATGTCCAATGGCGTCGCCGACGAAGATGTTGTTCGACGCAGGGTCCCAAACGGGGCCAGTCAGCATTTCGGGATCGAATGTATTGCTGTGGCATCGAATCCCGTTTGCCCAGTTTCCGGTGGCCAAGGCCGGTGTCCCGTTGAAAACTCCGGTGATCTTCCATAGAAAAGCGGCGTCGTCGCCGACATAGAGCGTATCGTTGCTGTAATTGTAAAACGGCGACGAGTTGGCGTTCGCACTGGTAGTGTACGTCAGGTTGAACATGCAGGAATTGCTGGTGGCGAGACAGCTCGTCCAAGTTCCGGAATCACTGGTCGAGATATCGGGAGTCGCTGGTGAACTGACTGTCCCCTCACCCGACACCCATCTCAGGACATGCAGGATGGCGTGCGTGGTCGACGAACCGGGCACGCCCTGCTCCACGAAGGCAACCATGGTCCCATCGTAAGACAGGATGGGCGAAGTCATGACCGGCGTCGTCGTAGCGTTATAAGCCCACAACACAGTTGGTGCGGAGCCGCACAAGCCCGCGGGCGACGACCCACTGTACAGGTTATTAAAGGCGACGATCGTGGGTTGGCTGCTCGACCCTGCCTGGTTGATCGCAAACACCGCAAAATCGTTCGTGCAGTCCGGAGTATCATTGACGTTGAACGTGTACTTGGCGGGGTACATGGCGGCGTATACCGCAGCGCCGCTCGTACTGCCGAGATAGTAACTCCAGTCGCCTTTGGGTTTCGGCACGACGCGCTTCGGCAGCGGAAGCCTACGGATACGCTCCGGAAATCCGCCAGCGCCCGGGCCCCCTACGAGAATTGCAAGCGCGGCTAAGCTCTCGTGTAAGGGACTCTGCCCGGCGATTGCTCCAGTTGCAAGGTGCTGGCTGCGCTTCATCTGTTGCATCTGGAAGCGGGGATCATTGATGGTCCTGTACCACTGCTCGAACCGGCCATGCGCCAGCGCACCAGCGACCGTGCCGGGGTTGGAGAAGATCAAATGGTGAGTGCTCCAGTCATCCACCAGCCCCATCCTGCGCCCCGTGGCCGGTTTCCCGGTAATCAGAACGGTCAGGCCGGCGAGCAGGCCAACAGCCAGCCCGAATACCACTATCGCGATAGACGGCTTGGAAAACCTCCAGCGATTGCGGCCCATGGCGCCCTCCTCCCCTTACAGTCATTACCTTGGGATCGTGCTCTAAATTTTATACTCGTAGTGAGTTTCCGACGGGTAAATTTCGCTCCCTTTGCGTATCGTAACGGACTCGTGCACGGCACTCCGGGCCGACGCGGCACGGCGCCCACAGCGGCAGGATGAGAACCTAAAAGGGAGCCGCCGAGGACATCTCCCGGCATCCAAATAGATGAGACGATGCAGACAAACACACAGTAAAGCACATTTTTCGCCAGCCTGTCAAGCGTTACGAACGCGTTACGAACGTACCAGTACCACCCGTCCGCTCTCGGCTCCCAGTCACATAGAGGCGTTCTTGCTGGTCGCTGGAGGCCGAGCTTTTCACTTCTGACTTCAGATCCCAAACAGACACACACAGTCAAGCGCATTTGTGCAGGCTTGTCAAGTGGAGATCGCTGCATTAACTAATGAAGTATTTTACGAGGCTATCCCGCCGCGGCGGGCCGATTGCTGATGGACATTGGAAGGAATTGCCACACCACTTTTTCAATCGCCAATCGTCAATCGCCAATCAGCTTCTCGCCCCTTTCCGTCGTCTCTATCCCCGCAACGACTGCAAACCGTGCCGCATTGGTTGGGATGTGCAAGTTGAAACCCAAGAAGCTGTGCGCCAGCATACCACAGCCCTGTCCGGGGGCGTTGCCCAGGCTACGTTATCCGCGCCCTTTCAGGGCGCCACTCTTGTTTCCGGCTGAAGTGCAGAAGTACCCTGGTGCAGAATTCTGAGCGGCGCAGGATCCAGGAAGCGATTCGCCCCAACTCTTTGCCCTGCGGCCCCGATCCGGCGATCTCGACGCGAAGACTTCGGAATTCGCGTTGAAATGTTCCAGGGTGGTGAAGGGACGGGCGCCGAAGAAGCTGTGACGGACATACTGGATGGCGCGCTCCACGCGGTCTTTTTCATTGCCCCGCGCCGGGCGGCACGGACGGGTGGCGAAGTGGTAGTGGGCCGAGAGCTCGAGGAAGCAGGAGGAAGCCGAAAAATTGTTATTGATTTCGTCACTCCAGTCGCTTGATTCTATAAGGGACGAACGGCGAGGAGGACACTCGGGAGTTGTCATTCGGGTAGGACGTGGCACGGCCCGTTTGCAGAAAACTAATCTTCCGGCTGTTGAAAAGTCGGAAACGACTAAAGAGTTGAGGTGTTCCCATGACGGACAGTGAGCTCCAGGAGCGTATGGATGAAGCTATTCACCTGATCCAAGAAGCAATCGAAGAGCGGGGCGGCTTGTTGGAAATGGAAAAGAAACCTGACTTCCATTGGGCTGGTGTGGCCCGGCTTCCCACCGGCAAGTTAATGCTGAGTACTCATAAGACGGGAAAGCAAGCAGCGCCGGGGGATACGAAGTCGGTGATCGAAGCGTCGGCTGATCTGAGCATGGAGGGTCGCCTGATCGCGCGTATTTTGTTCCACTCAACAAAGACCGAGGTGGAACTTCCAGGTGGCGCCCGCAAGCCCTTCGGCCACGCCGGAATTGCCCGGGCCTTCGAGGCGCTTTAGGAGTTGCCTGGGTCGCCGCCGGCGCGTGGCAACGGGGTTTCCACTTGGATTTCAGCAAGGATGACCGTAATGTTGTCGGGGCCACCATTTCCATTGGCCTTCATCACAAGGTTCCTGGCTTTTTGACTCGCGCTCGCAGCCTGCTCGAGGCAATCCACCATCTCGCCTGGCGAAACAGCCTTATAGAGGCCATCACTGCACAACAACAGTACATCGCCAGGCTCCAAGTCGACAGCGCTCATGATGACTTCGATGTCCGGCTGCGCGCCAACGGCTTGCGTTAGCATTTCCTTGATCTGGCTGCTTACACGGTCGGAATCTTCGCCGCGGCTGCGGAGCAAATTGCCGATAGTCTGGTCCTGCGTTAAGAGAATCAGGCTCCCACCACGAAATAGATAAG
>JBAVYG010000099.1:0-9967 GCA_049698675.1 Terriglobia bacterium | reverse complement strand
GCGGGTTACCCACCGCAAAGTTCAGCGGGCTCGAGGCTCCCCCGCCCGGCGCAGGGTTCGTCACCACCACCGCGTAACTCCCCGCCGTCGCCTGGTCCGTCGCACTCAGAGAAATCGTCAACTGCGTCGAGCTCACGAACGTCGCCGTGTGCCCCACCCCGTTGTCAGTCACCGTCGAGCTCGCGAGGAAGTTCGTCCCATTCAGGGTCAGGGTCTGCGACGCCACCCCCGCTGCCGCCGAGGCCGGCGATAGGCTGGTCAGGGTCGGCTGCGGATTGTTGCCTGCGCCAGTGAGGCTCACTGACTGCGGGCTGCCACTGGCATTGTCCGTGATGCTCACCGAGGCCGTGCGGCTGCCGCTGGCCGAGGGCGTGAAGGTCACGCTGATGGTACAGTTGCTGCCGGCCGCGACTGAACTGCCACACGTGTTGGACTGAGCAAAGTCGCCGGCATTGGTACCCGTCACCGCGAGGCTGGTAATGCTCAAGGCAGCGTTGCCCGTGTTGCTCAGGGTGGCGGTCTGCGGCGTACTGGTCATTCCTAAGGACTGGTTGCCGAAGGCAAGGCTGGTGGGTGAAAGGCCATCCACGGGAGCCGTGCCCGTTGTAGCCGTGAGCGTGCCTGTCCCGGAGAGGCTCACCTTCTGCGGGCTGCCGCTAGCATTGTCCGTGATGCTCACCGAGGCCGTGCGGCTGCCACTGCCCGAAGGCGTGAACGTCACGCTGATTGTGCAGTGGGCGCCGGCCGCCACCGAACTCCTGCAGGTGTTGGTCTGAGCAAAGTCGCTGGCACTGGTACCTGTCAAGGCGAGGGTGGTAATGCTCAAGGCGGCGTTGCCGGTGTTGCTGAGGTTGACGGTGTGCGCCGTACTGGTCTTACCTACGGCTTGGCTGCCGAAGACAAGGCTGGTGGGTGAAAGGCTAACCACGGCAGCCGTGCCCGTGCCGGAGAGGCTCACCGTCTGCGGGCTGCCCCGGGCATTGTCCGTGATGCTTAGCGAGGCTTTGCGGCTGCCACTGGCCGAAGGTGTGAACGTCACGCTGATCGTGCAGCGGGCGCCGCCCGCCAGCGACTTGCCGCAGGTGTTGGTCTCCGCAAAGTTGCTGCCATTGGTACCCGTCAGGGCGAGGCTGGTAATGCTCAAGGCGGCGTTGCCCGTGTTGCTCAGGGTGACGGTCCGCGCCGTACTGGTCTTACCTACGGACTGGTTGCCGAAGGCAAGGCTGGTGGGTGAAAGGCTGACCGCGGGCGAGCCTCTCCCAAAGAAGATCGACTGCGGGCTGCCAAGGGCATTGTCCGTGATGCTTAAGGCAAGAAGTGCGATGCAGGCCGTGGAGAGAATCACTGCGTTCGCACATTGTCGTTGCACTGCTCTGGTTTCCATGGGGAGACACCTCCCGCGCACGCGCGTTACTAATTCCGGGTCGAGTTTTTGCCCTTCATATAACCTTTTTTGATATTCCACCGCACAATAGAACGCGGCGCCGCATTGGCCTCCAGCGTCGCGGCGTCGATCCGCACCGCGCGCGCGATCGTGGAATGATCCGACCCTGACTCCTCGAGCCCGATGCGCAGAAACTGCCGCAGGGCCAGCAAATCGTTGGCCCGCCAGGCGATCCCACGCTCCGAGTCGTTCCCCTTGAAATATCCGATCAGCAGCGAGCCAGAAGTGGACCCTCGGCGCAAAGCTGCGGTTTGTGGGCGGCTTCTGGAGAGGTATGCCGTCGGACAGTACTTGCGTACTAGACACACGCAGGAGCAATCATCCTTCTCCGCCGCCCTCAAAGCCGAGCGGCGACCCTCCCAGGTGCTCCTCAAAAGGGCCGCGATCGCGATGCGCTCGTGGTCCGCCCCGTAAAGGCGTACCGCCTCCCGCGCAGTATTGATGCGGCGTGCGCAATGTTGAGCGGCATAGAGAGCTGGTGCGTCTTCCATTTTCCCTTTCCCACAAGTCGCTTCAGATCATCCGGACCAGGGCATCACCCGGAACCACGTTAATTACCGCTATCCCACGCGGCTGTCTACAGTACTTCGGTACTGACGTGCCGCATATCATCTAACGCTGTAATAGAAAAGGTTGCGGTGCAGGGTTACTCGTATGCCATCGACCGAAGGGGTTCCGCTGGTATGGGAGATGGAAGAGTCGGCACGGCGAACCGGGAAGGCCGACGATCGGCTTGCGGATTCGGAAACTAATCCGAAAGATGAGTTTGGCGAACCCGCGCTAGGGAGCACCGCGTCTCCATGGGGAACTGCTCAAACTGGGTATTGATGTATCCCTAGCCACGGTCGCGAAGTACATGGCGCGCCCGCCGAGGCCGCCCTATCAGAGGTGGAGTGCTTTCCTTAACAACCACGTGCAGCAGTTGGTCTCGACGGACTGCTTCTTCGTGTCGACGGTGACTTTTCGAGTCTTATATGTCTTGATCGTCTTGGCACACCAGAGGCGACGCCCACTCCATTTCAACCTCACGGCTAATCCCACTTCCGAGTGGACGGCGCAACCGCTCGTGGAGGCGTTCCCTTGGGGCAACGCACCGCTCTGCATCCCATTCAATCGCTAGAACTGGGTGCGGTAATGGAGATTCCGGAAGTTGGTGGACTTCAACATCGTTACGAGCGAGGAGCGGCTTGAAGCCTTCCGGCGGTGCGGCATCCCCTAAGTCCCTTCTGACCTTGGCCATTCAAGGGGACCATAAGGACGGTTTGCCACTCGCAGTCAGCTCAAACATGAAATCGTCCGCGAATGTCCGGGGGAGGGTTGTTAAAACAGCCGAAGAAGGAGCATGTAAGGCGCATTGTAGACTGTTTTCGCGTCCCGATCGAATCAGCGGCAAGGAAACATCGCACAGCCCACTCTAGCAAGCTGAAGAGTGGCGGAGGGAGGTTGGTTTCTGCGGTGGGGGAGGATGGTGGAGGGATCTTGGGGCTGGAAGAGGCAGGAAGCTCGACCGGGAGGCGAAGAAAAGAGGAACCGGAGGGCAGGGCTACCCGGGTAGCCCGAAAGTGACGGCTCCAATAGGGAGAGTAGGCGCAGTAAGCCCACCCCGGTGAGTGAAGGGGGTTTTAGTCGGGGGCAGGAGTGGGAGGTTGCCATCGCCAAAGGGAGCGATAGAGTTGACGGGAGACCTCCCCCCGCGTCACCTGATAACTACGGACAATTTTGGAGTGCCGCAGGGTGAAAGCCGAGGAGAGGACGAAGGCCAAGCACAGCACCAAGGTGACGGCCGCCAAGCCTCGGTTGGGGACAGCCTGGGGAGGACCAGAAGCCGAGGGCCGCCGGGGACGATGTTAAGAAGCACGCAGGAATCCATTTTTCAAGGCCCAATTTGGGGTGAGATCGTTCCCGCCGTTGTTTTCCACTTTCCAACGGGCATGGCCCAGGCGACGAACCTGGGGAGCGGAGAAGGCTGGGGCAGGCAAGGTGGTGATCCAAAACCATTCCTGGGAGGTGGTTTGCGCTTGCGGCCGGCCGCGTCGGTAATGAGTTTGGGTCACCTGCTCCCGGGTGCGGATTACCCGCACGGGTTGAGGATGATCTTGGGCAAAAGGCAATCCCTGCTCCTCCCAGAGACGCACTTCGTAGGCCTTGCCCTCTTGGCGTTCGCGGAAGGTCTGATCGGGCTGGCGCGCCTGAAACAAGCCCATGGCATCTCGCTAGAGATCGCGGTTCTCTTGTTTCAAGGTAATCACCCCATCCCAGCCGACCTGCTGGGCCAGCTTGAAGAGCGGCGCTTGAGCGTAGAGGGCGTCGAACTGAAGGATGTCAAAGAAACGGCTGCCGTAAAGGTCAGGCAGCCTGGTGAGGAGGCGGAGGCCCGCCCTGTCCTCCGCTTCGCCGGGATGAAGCCACTCGATGGCCGGGAAGGGCTGGATCGGGCTACGGATGAGCTGGCCGCCCACCGCCCGAGGGTAGTACGGGATGGGCTCGACCGCTTGGCCCTGCGCGTCCCAGCCGGAGACCCGGCGTTGCAGGCAAAACTCACAACAGCGGCCATGACTGGAAAGGATCTCGAGGCCATTCAGAGCGGCCACCGCATTGTACTATTAGGGTCATGGCACGGTCGCTGTAACTTGATTCGAGTCCGCACTCTGAGTGACATCATTCGACGCCACGGCTGTGACGGTGTAGTAATAAGTCGTCCCAGCAACCACCGTTGCGTCAGTGTAGGTGCAGGCCGTTGTGCTCGTGCAACCTGCGGCCACAGGAGAGCTGTTGAGCGGCGTAGTGCTCTCCCCTCCCGATGTTGTGCCACGGTGAACATTGTACCCGACTACACCGGGAGTCGTGCTGGCGGTCCAGGTTAGAATCACGTCGTGCGTGCCCGCGAAGGTGGCGTTTCCCGTGTTCCTCAGGGTGACGGTCTGCGCCTTACTGGTCGTACCTACGTGTTGGCTGCTGAAGGTAAGGCTGGTGGGTGAAAGGCTGACCGTGGGGGCGTGCCTCTCAGGAAAAGGATCGGCGCCTGCGGGCTGTCACGGGCACATTGTCCGTGATGCTTAAGGCAAGTGCGATGCAGGCCGTGGAGAGAATCACTGCGTTCGCACGTTGTCGTTGCACTGCTCTGGTTTCCATGGGAGTTGCCTTCTATACACGGGCGTTACCAATTCCAGGTCGGGTTCTTACTCCCCATATTCGCTCACATCAACTAACCCTCTGTCCCAAAAGGGAAGGCTAGGCCTTCTGTTCTCAATTGGCGTTCGACAATGTCAGACGTCCTTCCTTTTCTGGTTTTCCGGGTGACGCGAAAAGAGAAGGAGTGACTAAATTGCCGAAAGGGATAAAAGTCACTGCGCAACTCGGTAAACCTCCAGCCCCAAGATTTCTGCCCACAAAACCAGATCGGCCAGGGCATCGGCAACTTTGGGCGGCGTAAGTCAGAGAAAAACCGGCACCTATCGGTTTGCCAGGGCGGCATTCCATCCAGCCACACGACATCCACCCAGGCTGGATTGCATCGCCTATCAGGTGGTAGCAAAAATAGCGATTGGGGAAGTTGTCGAGGGAGAAAACATTGAAGTCTAGGAAAGGCATGTAGGCCATTCGAGCGCCTTGGGCACGTTATGAAGGGTAGGTTCAAGGCCCAGGCCTCCTTCGCAGGCACAAGAGGATCACAGCCAAGTCGACGGGCTTCCTTGCAGGCCCCGTGGTGTTCCCCTGCCGGGTACTTTCCTGATCCCCAAGCCCAAGTTAAACGGGAGCAGGTGCACCAGCAGATGATCAAGGACGTTCGGGTGCCGCCAGCGCGCCCGTTGTATGCCACCCGTCTCAACAGGTGTACGAAGCTGGGCGCGAGCTTCTCCCGGCGCCGTCACAGTAACCGCTTCCAACGCTTGCCCACTTTGGTTCGCCTCTGCGGCCACTTTTTCTCCCGCCTTCGCCAGCGTCTCCTTAACCGTTTCGCCGTCGCCCTGCCCCGCCGGCGGCAGCGTCACCGCCGCTCCGCTTGCCATGGGCGCGCGCCCTAAAAGTGAGGTCCTGCATGCTTTTGCCCCTTAGGGCCCCGCGTCTTACTGTACATACTCCCCTACACCCTGTTCTGAAGCATCCGTGATGCTAACCTAACCCCCCACCTGCGCCGCTGCTGACTGAGCGGACATTTTGAGAATGGTTGCAGGCTCCTGGCGCCCAACGCGTACGTTAATTTGGAGTAGCCGTCAAGGATGTGCCTGCTCATGCGGGGCCGCGCAGAAAGGAAAATGCCCCACAAGTGGTGGATTTTTCGCCGTGTTATAGGCTTTTGATGAGGGGTTTTTGCCCTGAAAAGGCAGCTCGTTTTGAGCCGGAAGTGGACCCTCGGCGCAAAGCCGCGGTCTGTGGGCCGCTTCCGGAGAGGTACGCCGTCGAGTAGTACTTGAGTACTAGACGCACCCAGGAGCGATCCCGCTTCTCCGCCGCCCCTCAAAGCCGAGCGGCGACCCTCCCAGGCGCTCCTCAAAAGGGCCGTGATCGTGATCCGCTCGTGGTCCGCCCCATAAAGGCGTACCGCCTCCCGCGCAGTGTTGAGGCGGCGTGCGCAAGGTTGAGCGGCATAGAGAGCTGATGCGTCTTCCATTTTCACTTTCCCACAAGCGCTTCAGATCATCCGGAACAAGGCATCACCCGGCGCCTCGTTAATTACCGCTACCCGAAAAGACTGACTATAGTACTCCGCTTTTTCCGAGATTGCGCTCGGAAGATGTGGCCGCTTACAGGGCAACTGGCGGCACGTTGATACCAAAAGTTCCTTGACCGGTCAAGCTCCGAAGGCCGTGGCCAACTTCTGAGGTATGCGTCATGCCCGATGCGTTGAGTGAGCGCCACAGTGATCTGTTGCAGGGCAGCTACGATTGTGTGGATCGGATCGTGTTGAACGCTTATTTTCCCCTTGGCCATAGCCCCGGAGGCTTTGGTACCCACCTGAGGAATTTTCAATCGCCAATTTTGGGGATTTTTGTGTTGGCATTGACATTCAGTTTGCCCCGCGCCTATAAGTGGGTATAGAAAGCCCGGAAATGGGGGTCCTGAGGACAGGAATGATATAATCGATCGCGTTTGATCGACTCATCCAATGCAGGTAGAGGAAACCATGAATGTGAACAGAGGGACTATTGTAACGTGTGAAGCGCTGGCCAATTTCCAGTCCAAGGTCGAGGCGAAGACGGCCCAGGTGGGCATCGTCGGGCTGGGCTACGTCGGCTTGCCCCTCGCACTCTTGTTCGCTCGCAACGGATTTGCGGTGTCAGGCTTTGACCTTGATCCCAGCAAGGTGACAATGCTCCAGCGTGGTGAGAGTTACATTCGCCACATTTCCGAAACCGTCATCGCGGAGCATATACAAAAGAAACGCTTCCAAGCCACGACGGATTTTTCCCACCTTCGCGAAATGGATGCCATCCTCATTTGCGTCCCCACTCCATTAGATCCCCACCGCGAGCCTGATCTCTCGTTTGTGCGCAACACGGTGGAGGCCCTAACTCCTCATTTGCGGCGCGGCCAACTGGTGGTGCTGGAGAGCACCACTTATCCTGGCACCACCGAGGAAGTTGTGCTGCCGATTCTGGAGAAATCCGGCATGCAATGCCCGATAAGCCCTTACGTTACGGATGGGCGCGACGTCACGGCTGGTGAAGAGCAGGAAGCTGGCTTCCTTTTGGCCTTCTCTCCCGAGCGTGAGGATCCTGGCAATCAGCAATTCCAAACCCATCAGGTCCCGAAGATCATCGGAGGAGTCAATGCCTCCAGTGCGCGAGGGGCGCAGGCGCTTTATTCGCGGGCCTTCGAACAAACACACCTGGTTAGTTCCACGCGCGCTGCGGAGATGACCAAAATTCTGGAAAACACTTATCGGGCCGTAAACATAGCGCTCGTCAACGAATTGAAACTACTGTGCCTGCGGATGCATATCGACATCTGGGAAGTGATCGAGGCCGCCAAGACGAAACCCTTCGGCTTTACCGCCTTCTATCCGGGTCCGGGCTTGGGCGGCCACTGCATTCCAATCGACCCGTTCTATTTGACTTGGAAAGCGCGCGAATACGAATTTCCGACGCGGTTCATTGAATTGGCTGGGGAAATCAATGCGTCCATGCCCGAACACGTGGTGCTTTCTCTGGTGGACGCCCTGAACCAGCGCAAACAATGTCTACAGGATGCCAGGGTGCTCGTCCTTGGGATAGCCTACAAAAAGGACATTGACGACCCGCGCGAGTCACCCAGTCTGAAAATCATGGAACTGCTTCAGGCCGGAGGAGCCCGCGTCGATTACCACGACCCTTACTTTCCGCGTCTCCCTAAAATGCGAAAACACGATTTCGGCCTCGAAAGCGTGGAACCCACACCTGAAGCCCTGGCGAAATACGACGTGGTAGTCATTGCCACGGACCATTCCACATATGATTATCCTGCCATTGTGCGGCACGCGCGCCTGGTCATTGACACGCGCAATGCTACGCACGCCGTGCAGGAACATCGCGAGAAAATCGTTCGGTGCTGAACAGGGTCAGATTGCTGGAGCCGCTGCTCTCGGGCATGCAATCCCTCGAGCAAAGCCATCACCATCGGCTGCAAGGCCGCGAGGTCTTCCAGCAGGCGGTTTCGATCAATCTCCAGCGTGCGGCTTTCTCGCGGCCCGCTCCCGTTCCAGCGCCAGATCTACCCACTCGTTGACCAGTTCCCGGAAGCGCTTGTAATTTTCCACCTTGCGGCGCATCTCCCCCACCTGCTCGGGCCGCACGAAGCGGCTGCTGCTTTTGCCCCGCCAGGTATAGCTGAGCTGATAGTACGGTCCATGCCGGCGCGGGTTCTTGGGGTCTTTGCAGTGGCAGCCCGGTGTGCCACAGACGTTGTACTGTTCACTCAAGCTGCCCGGATGCGTCGGTCCCAGCTCGGCCAAGCTGCGCTTGATCTGTTTGATCCGTTGTTCCAATTGGTGAAGAGTCATGCCGATAGCCTAACAAAGCTATCGGTTACGGGCAACAAAAAAATAGCTCGTCACGGCTCTTTTATCTCGCTTTCCTCAACTTGCGGTGCAATCTCCGGCAGGGTGGAGCTCTTTCGCCGACCCTCAGTTCGCGCGGTCTTTGCGGGAGCCTGTTTCCTCCCCTGCAGCGCCGGAGCCGAGAGAATCGCCCCCGCCTGACATCACCTTCTCTAATGAGGAGTTCCGGTTCTCGTAGTATTTTGCATAATAGGTGCGATATTCGCCCCGCCGCACAGCTTCCACCCAATCTGCGTGCTCACGATACCAGTTGACTGTCTGCTCCAGCCCCCTATCGAGTTGAATGTGAGGGTGCCAGTGGAGTTCCTTTTCGATCTTTGTACAATTCAGAGCGTATCGCCTATCGTGGCCGGGGCGATCAGCCACCGAGGTGATGAGAGATTCCGGCTTCCCCATCAGCTTCAGCAGCCGCGAAATTACTTCCAGGTTTTCGAGCACTTCGGTGCCGCCGATATTGTAGGTTTCACCAACTCTCCCACGTTCAAGAACCGCCAGGATCCCCCGGCAGTTGTCTTCTACGTGCAGCCAATCACGCTGCTGCCGGCCATCGCCGTAGACCGGAAGTGGCTTGTTTCCGAGGGCGTTGGTGATCATGAGGGGCAGAAACTTTTCGGGAAATTGGTACGGCCCGTAGTTATTGGAGGAGCGTGTAGTCAGAGCCGGAAATCGATATGTCTTAACGAAGGACCGAACCAATAAATCCGATCCGGCCTTGGAGGCCGAGTACGGACTGCTGGGTTTTAATGCGAAGGTCTCGTCTGCACTCACGCCGGGTGGCAAATCGCCATAGACCTCATCTGTCGAGACATGAAGAAATCGTTGCATATTGAGCGTACGCGCAACCTGCAGCAGGATGAACGTTCCCGTAATGTTGGTCTGGATCGCCGGGGCTGGCTCGTAGATGCTCCGATCCACGTGCGATTCTGCCGCAAAATGCACCACAACGTCACACCCTCGCATGGCCTGGGTAACGGCTTCAGGATCACAGATGTCGCCCTTCACGAACTGGTATCTAGGGTCGCCTGCTACCGATTCTAAGTTCGCAAGGTTTCCGGCGTAAGTCAGTTTGTCAAAGTTAACGACGGTGTAGCTATCTCTGAGCGAGAGCACATGCCGAATGAAGTTTGAGCCAATAAAACCAGCCCCGCCTGTAATGAAGATTTTCACTCGACTGTCTCCTCGGCAGCGCGTCCACCCTCGGCTCCGACGCTCGAGGCGCTAATAATCGTATTTACCTTGGGAAAACAGATCGGTTGGCGAAACAGCCTTATAGAGGCCATCACTGCACAACAACAGAACATCGCCAGGCTCCAAGTCGACAGCGCTCATGATGACTTCGATGTCCGGTTGCGCGCCGACAGCTTGCGTTAGCATTTCCTTGATCTGGCTGCTTACACGGTCGGAATCTTCGCCGCGGCTGCGGAGCAAATTGCCGATAGTCTGGTCCTGCGTTAAGAGAATCAGGCTCCCACCACGAAATAGATAAG
>JBAVYG010000098.1:0-6110 GCA_049698675.1 Terriglobia bacterium | reverse complement strand
CCGGGGCACCGAGCAAGAAATCCATATGGACCCTGAATTTGCTTCCACGGCGGTTACTGAGCCACAGGTTCCTCTCTTCCACCACCCCGGACGGTGGGAGCAGGAGTCGTACCACCGGAGGCGTGGGATCCTCGCCGTCATCTACCTTCACGCCCCGGGGAAGTGTAAACCCCCGCGAAAAACCTGAGGCGGGATTAAAAACCCGCACTAAGCCCGCACTCGGCTCGATTTCCACCACGTAATAGCTCTGCTCAAAAAGGGCGCGCGTATGGGCGTAGCGGACCGTCTGCGCAACCCTTTCTGCCGCACCCCTCAGCGTCCATTCATCGCTCCAGTTGCCAAAACGCGGAGCGACCAGCGACACTGCCAGAGAGAGAATAGCCAGGACGATCACCAGCTCGAGAAGCGTCACGCCGGCTTCCTGCGACCGGCGGTGACGCCGTTCATTTCCAACTGAGGATATCCGCATTCTCTCCCTCGCCGCCCGGTTGCCCGTCGGCTCCATAACTGATGATGTCCGGCTCATCGCCATGTTCCCCAGGATACTTATAGATATAGGGCCGGTTCCAAGGATCCATGGGGATGTCCTTGGGTAGGTAGGGACCGGTCCAATTGTTGACGCCCGGGGGGAGCGTCCGTAGCGCCTGCAAACCCTGGTCCGTGGTGGGGAAATTGCCCGTATCCAGTTTGTAGGCCCCGAGCGCCGTCTGGAAGGCAGCGATCTGCGCCTTCGCCACGGTGATCTTGGCCTGCGTTACATGCTTGAACAAGCGGGGGACCACCAGACCGGCAAGCAGACCGAGGATTAGAACGACCACGATCAACTCAATCAGGGTGAAACCCTGCATAGATTCCTGTCCCGATAAATGCTTTCTCTCTTTAGTTGGTCGGCGCATTAGAAAGGTACCTCGTTGATGCTGACAATCGCCAGCAGAGTGGAAACCACAATGGCTCCGACAACCAGCCCCATGGCCAGAATCACCGCCGGCTCGACCAGCGCCACCAAACGCTTGGTGGCCACGCGAACCTCCCGGTCGTAAATCGCGGCCAGCTCGAGCAGCATGGAGTCCAGCTTTCCAGTTTGCTCTCCCAGAGTCATCAATTGCACGGCGAGCGCCGGAAACATGCCGGTTTCGGCCAGCGGGGTCGCCAGCCCCTGGCCCCGTTTGACACCCTGGATGAGTGGCTCGACGGCAGCGGCCACGTGGCGATTGCTCAAGACCTCACGGGTAAGGCGCAGAGCCGAGATAATCGGGACTGCCTGGGCCAGCAATGTTCCCATGGTCTTGGCAAAGCGGGCGATTTCGAGTTTCAGGCTGACGTCTCCCAGCAAGGGCGCCCTCAGACGCCACTGGTCCCAACGCAGCCGGCCGGGCTCGGTCCTTACCCAGCGAACACCAAGGAATACGGCGGCGGCGATGATCAGGGCTGCCAGCCAGCCGTAGTTGCGAAAAGCCAGGGAAACGTCCATTAAGACCTGGGTTGGCAAGGGCAGCTCCTTCCCCGCCTCTTCAAAGATCTGCGCGAAACGCGGCACCACAAACCCTAGCAAGAAAGCGATCGCCACGCCACCCACGGCGAGCAAAAGCGTGGGATAGATGAGAGCTGAAACCAGATAGCCTCGAAGCTCCGCGCTGAACTCCTCAAACTCCACCAAGCGATCCAGTACCGCCGGAAGCGTGCCGCTGGCTTCGCCGGCCCGCACCATGGCGACATAAAGAGGGGGGAAAAAGTCGTGGTTGGCGGCCAGGCTCTGGGCTAACGAGCGTCCGCCACGCAATTCCTTGAGCGTGCTGTCGATGACTCCCCGCAGCGCCGGCTTCTCCGCCAAGTCGCGGCAGAGCGAGAGGCTGCGGTCGAGCGGGATGCCTGCCCGCACGAGGGTGGCGAGCTGCTGGGCGAAAATCAAGCGATCCTGTGAAGACAAGCCCCGGCGTGTGAGCCGTGACCAACCTGAGACCCCCGAGCCGTCATTCGCACTCACGTGGATGGGCATGCATCCCATGCGCTGGAGTTGCGCCAGCAAAGCCGGCTCAGTCTCCGCCACCAGCGTCCCCTGGACCAGCTCGCCGCTTCCTTTGATCGCCCTGTAGGAAAACTCCGGCATCTCCGCCTTCCTAGTGGAAAATCGAAACTCGAAAATCGGAAGTCCTCGTGACTACTGACGACTGACAACTGACGACTTCCTAAACCTCCTGCGTAACGCGCAACACTTCTTCTAACGTCGTCTGCCCCGAGGCAATCTTCAGCCACCCGTCCTCTTTCAGGCTCCGCATACCTCGCTCGCGCGCCTTCGCCCGCAAGGTGCTGGCATCGGCGCGAGCCACGATCTCCCGCCGGATTCCCTCGTCCAGCTCCATGAATTCAAAGATTCCCACCCGCCCGACGAAGCCGGTATGAGCGCAATGCGCGCACCCTTCCGCACGGTAAAGCGTTAGAGGACCACTCGCGCCTTCCCAGCCCTCTTTCCGGAGCTCGTCGCCATCCGCCGGGTAGGGCTTCCTGCAGTCCGGACACAATACGCGCACCAGCCGTTGAGCGAGGACGGAAACCAAGGAAGATGAAACCAGATAGTGTTCGACCCCCATATCCGTCAGGCGCGTGACCGCGCTGGGAGCGTCATTGGTGTGCAAGGTGCTGAAGACCAGGTGGCCGGTGAGTGCCGCGCGCATGGCAATCTCGGCGGTCTCAAGATCCCGGATTTCACCGATCATGATGATGTCGGGATCCTGGCGAACGATGTGACGCAGGCCCGCCGCAAAGGTCAGACCGATCTGGGGATTCACATGGATCTGGTTGACCCCCGGCAACTGGTACTCCACCGGGTCCTCGACCGTGATCACCTTTTTATCCATGGTGTTCAGCCGCCGCAGGGAACCGTAAAGCGTGGTGGACTTGCCGCTGCCCGTGGGGCCGGTGACCAGGAAAAGGCCGTGGGGAAGGCTGAGGTAATGCT
Source organism: Terriglobia bacterium (assembly GCA_049698675.1). Lineage (GTDB taxonomy): Bacteria > Acidobacteriota > Terriglobia > UBA7540 > UBA7540 > CAVROP01. Next base: position 3,154 of record JBAVYG010000098.1, on the reverse strand, counting down.
CCATTTTCCGGAGCAGGCTTTCCGGGAATCCCAATGTCGCCAATGAATAGCGATCGCTCGCGCTGCGGTCCAGAAGACGCATCACGACGCTTTCCCCATAAAGCGTGGGAAGGGTCGAGACTCGCAGGTCGATTTCGCGGCCCAAAACCCGCAGCGGAATCCTGCCGTCCTGGGGCAGGCGCTGCTCGGCGATATTGAGCTTGGCCATGAGCTTAATCCGCGAAGTAATCGCCGCCTGCATCTCGCGGGGCGGAGCCGGCACTTCGTACAGGACTCCATCGATTCGATAGCGGACCCGGAACTGCCTTTCAAAAGGCTCGAAGTGGATGTCACTGGAACGCCGTTCCAGGGCGCGCGCCACCAACTGGTTCACCCAGCGAATCACCGGCGCTTCCGAAGCCAGGTCGCGCAGTTGGTCAATGTCGGCCGCCTCAGCCTCCGCCACTTGAGGCGGCTCGCCGGAGTCCGACCCCTCGAGGCCTTCTTCAGGTTGTTCCGCGCCGAGCCAGACCTCCAGGGCCTTCAGGATGGCGGCCTCACTCGCCAGTCGCACTTCCACTTTCCGTCCCATCAATTGCTCAATCGCCCGAATGTTGTCGCTGTCGAGTGGATCGGCCATGGCGATGAAAACTGTGCCGTCATCAACTCGGTAGGGATAAAGCAGAGCTTGGCGCAAGAAACCGGAAGGCAAGGTGGCCGCCTCCATGGGCACCTCCTGGAGTTCGGCCGGGTCAACGCGCGGGATACCGAGCTGCTCGGACAAAACACTCTGCAAGTCCTGCTGCGAAACATAGCCCAGGTCCAAAAGGATCTTGCCCAAACGCCCCTTCCGCTCCCGCTGCAACGCCAGTGCCTTTTGCAGGTCCTCTTCCGGCAACAGGCCGCGCTCCACGAGCATTTGTCCCAACAATTTGTGGCTGACCGTAACGGACGCCATTCTGAGCCGCTCCTAAAATTCCAGAATCCTCATCTTGGCAGTTAACTCCTGATAGGAAATCTTCTTGTCCCAAAACTGATCCAAGTCCGACTTCCTGGTCTCGATGATCAGTTGGTCGGGAAACTTGATTTCTCCGGGCTGCATTTCAAAAAGGTGCACGACCACCGCAACGGAATCGTCCGAGCCAAGGTCGCGCAAGCTCATCGCATGGTCGGCCAACAGACGAGGAACCGACTCTTTGATGGCTGCCATTCGCTCCAGCTTCGCCTTTTGCGCCTTATCGAGTTCCGCCTTGCTCAAGGGAGTCATATTAAAGGGATTGGGAGCGCGCATAGGATACAGGTTGACTTCCAAGCTGAAAACCAGACCGAAACCGGGCAAATACGTTCCCTGGGTCTTCTCGAGCAGCCCGAAGGGGGGAGCGAAAGTCTGGGCCATAGTTCCATCAATGACCGCTTCGAAGACTTTCATCTCGCCTTTCAGCGCGCTGGGATTGGATGGAGGCGATTGCGCCCGCACACACCACAGCGGCAAAAGCCCGCAGGCGAGGCCAACCATCACCACCCTGCCTGACCTTCCTAGCTTGAAGTGCATTCGAATTACCTCCTGGAGGGCTCCGCGGATGAGCTGGCGGGTGGCTGCAGTTGATTGTGAGCAACGAGGCTAATGACCTCGTTCTGCCGCTGCGTCTCCTTCCAGACCGTATTCTGCGCCAGCTCCAAATACTGCAACTGCTGTTGGATGTTTGCCAGGTTCCTCATCTGCTCCGCACGCAGGCTCGCCGCCAGATCCACGGTGGCAGCCTCTGTTTCTTTCCTCTGCAAGGAGGCCTGTTCGGCGACGACCTGGGCGACAAAGGCTTGGAGCTCCGTCCGCGTCAACATGGGTTTCACCCGCGCGGTGGTCGGAAGCAGCCGGCTTCCCCCGTACCGGAAACCAACCGATGCGACGACCAGGAAGATCGCAGCCGCCGCCGCTGACAGCGCCGCCGTCCGAAAGAGGGCGGTCCAGAAGCCCGCCCATAGACTCTGAGGCTTCTCTCCTACAAGAACCAAGTGGGCAGGCATCTGGTGGTCCGTCAAACTGCTCATCAACGCCTGCCGCACTCCACGTAAGCGCTGGGCCGAGCGAGCACACTCCTCGCACTGCCCGATATGCTGCTCGAGCTGTCGCGCCTTCATTGGGGACAGCTCATCCAGCGCCCAATCGGTCAGCTCGGTTTCCCATTCACGGCATCCCATGACGTTCACCTCTTCTGCGCCGGAGTCGGAAAAGCAGGATTCAGAATTCGGGATTCAGGCAAGAGGAGATTGGAAATCTGAAACTGGAAATTGGAAATTGGAAACTGGGAACTCGTAGCCTCGGCCAGTTTCCATTTTCTAGTTTCCATTTTCTTCCCCGTCCAGTTTTCAATTTCTAATCTCTAGTTTCCGCCCTCCTGAATCCCGGCTCGTGAACCTTGACTCCGGTCTTTTTGGTGGTTGTTCTGTTTGGTCTTTTTCGGATTTCTGGATCTTGACTCCCGACTCCTGGATCTTAACTCCACATTAAAGTGAGGAAAAGATTACTTCGGCGTGGCGCCACCCTCTCCCCACGGGAGAGGGTAAGGAGAGGAAGGGAACGTCACATCACGTGACGCAAGACCCTCTCCCGCCGGGACAGGATGGCGCCTGCCGTGCCTGCCAAATACCCCGTGTGCGCTTTACCAGCCGCCACACTGATAAGGAAGGAGACTACGTTATTATCCTCGTTACCGTCAAGTGCAGTACTAACCTACGATGAACTTCCTCAGTTGCTCGAAACCCGAGTACACGCGCGTCTTGGCCGTGCTCAACGGACATCCCTGGATCTCAGCAATCTCCGCCAACTTGAAACCCTGGTAAAACTTCAGGACAATCGCTTCCCGCTGCTCGAGGGGCAGTCCCGCGAGCGCTTTTTCCACCAAGATTCTCAGTTCGCCTCGTTCCCACTGCCCTGCCTCGCCCAGCTTCACGCTGGAAGAAACCTCGGTCGGATGATCGAGATCGTTCAGGCTAGTTTCTTCCTCACGCTCCCGCCGAGCATGTGAGTGAGCCGTATTGCGTGCGATCCGAAACAGCCATTGGGGGAACTTCTGCGGATCCTTCAGTTGGCCGAGATGACGATAGCCGGAGAGAAAAACCTCCTGGCACATGTCAAAGGCATCTTCCGGCCGTCCCGTCAAATAAACCAGGAAGC
>JBAVYG010000097.1:0-8045 GCA_049698675.1 Terriglobia bacterium | reverse complement strand
GGAGCGTCCCGCTCCCGCAAGGGTCGCGGGCAGGATGCCTGCGCGACAGCGGGCGAGACGCCCGCGCTACGGGGGCCGAGTTGAGCGAGAGAGTTGCAGTAGCCGTGCTCGGGGTTGGTGAGCACGGTAAGAAACACGCGCGGGGATTGCAGCAGGTCTCGGGAGCAGAGCTCGTAGGAGTCTATGACCTTCGCCCCGAAAGGGCCAGGGAGTTGGCGGCCGAACTTGGAGTCCGGGCCTTCGCGAGCCTGGAAGAGGTGTGGGGTGCGGTTCGTGCCGTAAGCGTGGTTATTCCCACCACCAGCCACGCGGAAGTAGCGCGCCAAGCCTTTGCCCATGGCGTGGATGTTCTTCTCGAGAAGCCCATCACGCGTACCCTGGAGGAGGCTGAGGAGGTCACGGCTCTGGCCCAAAGCCGGGGACGTATCCTGCAAGTCGGACACCTCGAGCGGTTCAACCCCGGGGTGGTGGCTGCCAAGGCGATAACCCGCCAGCCGCTGTTTTTTGAAATCCACCGTATGGGTGTTTTCAGCGCCCGCAGCCTGGATGTTGACGTGGTGTTTGACCTGATGATTCACGACCTCGATCTGGTGCTGTGGATGGTCAATTCAGCGGTGCAGGAAGTGCGTGCGGTGGGGTTCCCGGTGCTGTCCGATAAAGTCGACATTGCCAATGCCCGCGTGGAGTTTGAATGCGGCGCGGTGGCGAACTTCACCGCCAGCCGCGCCAGCACGGAGCGCATACGGAAGTTCCGTTTTTTCCAGCCCTACGATTATGTATCCATTGACTTTACGCGACGCGATGCGACGCTTTTGAGGGTGGATAACGGCGCCCCTACGCCCCGCATTGCTTTTCAGAAGCTCGAAACCAAGCCCGCGGACCCCCTTCAGTCAGAACTTGAGGCTTTTGTCGAATCGGTCCGAACCCGGAGCGCCCCTCTGGTGGGGGGGCTGGAGGGTCAGCGAGCGCTCGCTTTGGCCGAGCGCGTGATGAATTGCATCGAAGAACATGCGGCCAAGGTGAATGTTCGCTTGGGCCGGCCCGTGGGCCAAAGCGGGGAAGTCTAGTGTTTCCGATTCTCGTTTTTCGAGTTTCGTTTTTCGAGTTTCGTTTTTCGAGTTTCGATTTTCGACTTTCGAATTTCGAGTTTCTAATTTCTGATTTCTAGTTTCTGATTTCTACTTCTATGCCAACCAGTGATACTAAGGTCGAGACCAGCGTGGACGCTCCGCCGACCGGAAGTCCCCCTGTGCCCGAGCCTGAGTACCACCTCACCTTCGTGGATTCCACCCTTGCACCGGTTTCCCTTTTCCGGCAGATTTTGGAAAGGTTCCGCGAACCGAAGTACACCGCTCCGAAGAAATATACGGCGACCGATAGTTCCCCTGTATCCGGGGCTGAGTTCCACCCCACCTTCGTGGATTCCACCCTTCCACCCATCTCCCTTTTCCGGCAGATTCTGGAAAGGTTCCGCGAGCCGAAGATCACGGTTCCGAAAGTGTATTACCGAGGAAAGGGCCCTGCAGACACTACGTCGCCCGCAAGTTCCGCCGTTCCCGGGGCTGAGTTCCACGCCACGTTCGTGGAATCCACCCTTCCGCCCGTTTCCCTTTTCCGGCAGATTCTGGCTGGGCTCCGCGAGCCAAAGATCACCGTTCCGAAAGAGTATTACCGGGGAAAGGTCACTCTGCCCCCCACGGACACGCCTCCCTTGGTTCCGGATCCCAACCAGTTCATGTTGCCCTTTGAGAAGCCGGAGACCCCCTCGATTCCGATTACTTCACACCCCAACGATGTCCCGGAGGGTTGGCAGGATTACCATCTGCTGCTGGAACTGGATCCGGAGGCCGTCAAGTGGCGGCGCCGGACGATGTACCTATCTTCCTTGATCCTGCACGGACTCTTGGTGCTGATTCTCGTCTTCTCACCCGATTTGCTGCGCCGCGGAAAGCAGATGATGGGGATTCCCGTCGGAGCGGCGCCCCAGAAACAGTACTCCTTTCTCTTGCTACCCCCGGAGGTTCTGCGGCGGTTGACCGAGCCGCCCCCGGAGAACTCTCCCCTTTCCGACCGAAACCGTCGGGCCCAAGGCCGTTCGCCCATCATCAATCCGGACGGCCTGCACATGCCCTACTCGCTGGGCAACACGAAATTGCCCGAACTCGCCGGCGGCGGTAAGCCTCCGGCCGCTGCTCCCACTCCGCCACCGGGTGGCGGTAATACCGCGCGTGCTGGCAATCAGCCGTCGAACCAGACTCCTGCGGAACCTAAGAACGATGGCGGCCTGCGACTCGAAGACGTCAAGCCTAATACAGGAGGCGGCTCGGGCTTGAACCTGCCGAACCTCAGCCCTGGCCAAGCTATTCAGCAGTCGTTGCAGTCGGCTGCGCGTGGCGGGCGCTATGCGGGCGGCAGCGGCAGCGGCGCAGGCTACGGAGATGGCAATTCGCAGTTTAGCAACCTCGAGCCGAACTTCTCCACGGCAGGGCCCATTATCCTTTCCGATACACTCGGCGTGGATTTCGGTCCCTACCTCGCGCGCGTCGTCTTCGTTGTTAAACGGAATTGGTACTCGATGATTCCTGAATCGGCGCGGCTGGGCGAAAAAGGCAGGGTGGGCATTGTCTTCGAGATCCTCAAAGACGGTTCCGTGCCCCAACTGCGACTCGTTGCCTCGTCAGGCGCCGACCCCCTCGACCGCGCGGCCCTGGCTGGCATCCACGCTTCGATCCCCTTCCCCCCCTTGCCGGAGGAGTTCACCGGCAACCATCTGGTTTTGCAGTTCACCTTCCTCTACAACATGACCTTAGCGCAGTAAGTACAGTCGAGAAGTCGAAAGTCGAGAGTCGAACCCAGACTGGGGGTGGTCCCGCGCCTGCGGGATCGCCGCCTCGTGGGGTATTCCGCTGCCGGCACAAAATAAGGGGCGCATACGTAAAAGGCAATGTATACCCCACACGCGAAAGATGTTCTTGACTTTGGGGTTCAGCTCACTGATTATGGCTGGGTCGTTTAGGCGATCAATGTTTCTCGAGGGTAACGGCTCGGTCGACGCCGAAGAATTACTCCGCGAGTTAGCCGAAAAACTCACCAATCGTAGCGGAGCCCGGCGCCGGATGAGTCTGCTAAAGAACAGGTGAACCATGGGAGGTGTTTATGGCTGTTCGTAAATTGTCTATTCCCCTCGGCTGCATGTTGCTGGCGATGGTGGTGTCCAGCCTTTTCGCTTCTGACATCCCTGGACCCTTGAAGTCAAGATTTGTCCTGGGTGACCCCGTATGGAGGGAAATTCCTGTTCGGGACGATCTTCGAAACCAGTATGACAAATGCTGGCAAACCGCTGTCGCCACCATTCTGGAAAACAATTTCGACATCGCGACGATGGATAAGGATTCCGGCTACGCCCGCACGACATGGAACTCGGGTGTGGTGACTTTGGGAGGCAACTGGACTTACACCGTTCAGATCAGCATCAAATTTGTCTTCCTCCCTCCGGATCCAAACTCTCCAACCGGCGCTACGCGAGGAGTCGACAAAGTCCGCGTGCAAGCTGCCGGGGCAATCGTCGAGTCTAAGAGGGGAAGGGTTCTAAAAGACTTCCGTGGCTACGACCAAGTCGTACTCCAAAACCTCTTTCAGGATCTGCAGGCGAAGCTCGCAACACACTAACCTTTCGTGGGCGGCGGTAGAGTTGGAGAGGTAGCGGACGACCCTCCTCTCCCCTCGTCGAACCGGACGTGCCGATTTCCCCATCGGGCTCTCGCGGAGATTCTCGCCTCAAGCATGTACAGGTCGTGTGCTGGCCGGTCACCTTCGCTCCACGGTCATTACCCGCTTCCCCGCTACTATGAGCCGATCCGACTCCCGACCGGGGCTGTCCCTGCGGTTATTTATTCCCCCAGGGCGTTGGTCCCTTTGCGCGGCACCAGCCCGTCGGGCCTCCCAGGTTCCTCGCCTGATCTTTCTCCGCGCGCCATCCCCTACCACCCCGAGAAGTCCCGCCGCTGCCTGCGCCCATTACTTCACGACGAGTGTCTGGTTTCATCCACATTGGAAGACTGACCACTTCCCCTTTGCGCTAACGAGGCCGAAACGGGTTCACTTGCGTTATGGCTCACGAATTCGCCGCTCGAGGCTTCGTCGGCGGGATTACTCCCGTTCACGCTCGATTGGCTACCTGTTGAACGGGCAATTACAGGACAAGCTCCTCTCAGCTTGCAAGATCAGCCAGGTTTATCCTGGCACACCAATATATGCGCCACCGCGATCCCCCTGCCACGTGACTAAAAAATCCAAATGACGCCACTGCCCGCGCCGCGCCTGCCTGCGCTTGACAGGGGGTGGGAAAAATGATAGCCTATGGTAGTTGACCTATGGAGAGCGCCGGCAGAGAGCGCGGGAAGGAGACAGGAAGGCAGCCCCAAGAGGGCGGAAGAGAGCAAGAAAATGCAAAAAGATACTAAAATAGTGGGAACGAACCTAAGGATTTATTGAAAACACAGCACTTAGCAGTTTTTCGAGCGAAAAACGAACCCAAAACGAACTCGTTTTTGAGCACAAAAAGCGCGATCAAAGCGAAAGAACAAGACGGGATTGATGTGTTAAAATCACAACTTGAGGAGTGGCCCCCGGGCAATTGAGCGCGCACGCTTCACATTCCAATTTGCCGAGCTTCGGCCTTGGCCTGAAGCCCCCGACAGAGGAACCCGACCATGCTTCGTCTTTCTCGAAGTCAACTACTAGGTTGCTTTCTGCTGCTCACGGCGGTTCTGGGAATACTTCTGGTGCGCGCGCTGCGCCTGGTATGGTGGTCCCGATAGAAAAGGGCGCTCCCTTGATCGCCATTGTCGGCCCCACGGCGGCTGGGAAATCAGCCCTGGCGCTGGCCCTGGCTGAGTCCCTGGACGGAGAAATTGTTAACTACGACTCGGTGCAGGTTTACCGGGGATTCGACATCGGGTCGGGGAAACTTGCGCCGGAAGAACGCCGCGGTGTTCCGCATCACCTCTTGGACGGTCTGGAAGCCGAGGAGCAATTTACGGCAGGAGATTACCGCCGGGAAGCCCTGCGCGTGTTGGCTGGAATCAAAGAACGAGCGCGATTGCCCGTTTTCGTGGGCGGCACGGGGCTCTATCTGCGCGCCGTTTTCATGGGGCTGTTCGACGGCCCGCCACGCTCTGAGGAGTTGAGGGGCTGGTTGCGTGCCATCGCAGAGCGGAGAGGCCGCGAGTTCCTCCACCGGCTTCTGAAGCGGCTTGACCCCGAAGCTGCCGCGCGGATTCAGCCTCGGGATACGCAGAAAACTGTGCGCGCGCTGGAAGTGTGCATTCTGGCCCGGACTCCTATCTCCAAGATGCAGGCGCGCGGCCGGAGTAGCTTGGAAGGATACCGCGTGGTCAAAGTGGGATTAGATCCCGAAAGAAAGGAGCTCTACGCGCGCATTGACCGGCGCGTCGAGCGGATGTTCGCGAGGGGCTTGGTGGAGGAAACACGTGCCCTGCTTGCGCGCCCGGACTCGAGCCGCATCAAAGCGCTCGGGGCGCTGGGCTACCGCCAAGCCTGCGCTGTGGCCAAAGGGCAAATGAGCTTTCCGGAAGCCATTCTTCAAACTCAGGTGGCCACCCGGCGATACGCCAAACGGCAGATGACTTGGTTTCGGCACGAGGAGGGGATCACCTGGTTGGGCGGGTTTGGCGACGACCCGCGGATCCAAAGTCAAGTCCTAAACCTTTTGCACGAAATAGGGGTCGTCGCACCGAGGAGAAGACCCAAATTGCAGAATCCGGCGCTGTTTGCCCGTCATTCCGAGGAGCCGTAGGCGACGAGGAATCTCGCACTGCGTTGAAAATACCCAGAGCGAGATTCCTCGCTCCGCTCGGAATGACAGCAAGGTTCAAATTCCAGATCAAGACAAGGGATGATCGGGTCTGCATCAGAAAAGAGAGACAAAATGGAGAAGCCGTCGCAAAATATCCAGGATGGATTTTTGAATACCGCACGCAAGGAAAAACTTCTGGTCACGGTCTATCTGTTAAGTGGTGTCAAACTCAACGGTCGCATCCGCAGTTTTGATAAGTATTGTCTGATCCTGGAGGGCAACAGCCAGGAACAGTTGGTTTTCAAGCACGCCATCGCTACCGTGGTGCTGCCGCGTCCCGGAAGTGTTACCGGGCCCGCGCCATCGGAGGGGTAAGAGGATTCGCCGCGCACGCACATCCGAGAAGGCTTTTCTGGCGGGTTGGGAACCCTCGCTGGGTTTGGGGCGGTTTCCTGGCAGGCCGGATGCCGAGGATTCACTTCGGGAACTCCGCGAGTTGGCGGTGGGAGCCGGGGCGCGCATCGTGGGCTCCCTGCTCCAGAGGTCTCCGCAGCCCGACCCGGCAACCCTGCTGGGGCGAGGCAAAGTGAACGAGTTGCGGAGTTCCGCGCAGGCCGCCAGCGCCGACCTGGTCGTCTTCGACCATGACCTCACGCCCTCTCAACTGCGCAACCTGGAGCGGGAGTTGGACCTGAGGGTGATCGATCGAACCCAACTGATTCTCGATATTTTTGCCGGTCGCGCTCGCAGTCGGGAGGGGCAGTTGCAAGTGGAACTGGCCCAGTTGACCTATCTCCTGCCGAGGCTGGGGGGACGCGGCACCGAACTCTCCCGGCTGGGCGGCGGCATCGGCACGCGCGGGCCGGGTGAGCAGCAGTTGGAGTACGACCGCCGGCGCCTTCGCGTCCGCATTCGCTCCCTGCGCGCGGCGATCGACAAGGTCCGGTCGCAACGCGCTTTGCATCGGGCGCGGCGGCGGGATCGTCAATTCCACACCGCGGCGCTGGTAGGCTACACCAACGCGGGCAAATCCACCCTCTTCAACGCCTTGACCTCCTCCCGTGTGACCACCTCTTCCCGCCTCTTCGCCACTCTCGACCCCACGGTGCGCGCCTTGCCGGTGGAATCGCGAAGACGTGTTTTGCTTTCCGATACGGTGGGTTTTATTCAAAAGCTTCCCCCACACCTCGTCGCCGCTTTCCGCGCCACTCTGGAGGAGCTGGAGGACGCCAGCCTCTTGCTTCATGTTACGGATGCCTCCGATTCGCGACACGAGTCCCAGGACGCCGCCGTGGAGGCTTTACTGGAAACGCTGGGCGTGGGGGCTACTCCCCGCCTTCACCTCTGGAACAAAATCGATCTTGTCGACCCCACCGGCAGGAAGCGGCTTCCGGCAGGTCCTCAAGATGTCTGGGTCTCGGCCCAGACACGTGAAGGCCTTGACGTCCTGCTGCGACGAATCGACCAATCGTTGACCGAGGATCCGGTGGTTGAGGCTGACTTCGAACTCTCACCGGCTGACGGCGAGAGCTTGGCCCTGCTTCATCGCTCCGGGGTTGTGCTGTCGACCCAGTATGAAGACGACCGAGTCAGGGTCCGAGCGCGCGTGCGCGAGTCACTTTGGGAGCGGCTGAAAACCACAGAAGAAAAGATGGTTCTGGGCCCATGAATCCCAGCATTTTCAGGGCAAAACAGCCTGTGGAAAACTTTGTGGAAAAAATCACCCGGACCCGAGGGGCCGAAAGCGTGCTTGCACCCGCCAAAAATGCGGCTCCCATGGAGATGATGCCAATTAATCTTGGTTTTTCAATTACTTACGAAGAGCCCCCCATGAGAATTGGATTAAAATGGCCCTCCCTTGTCAGGGCCCTATATGCACCATAAACGGTGCGAGTTTTGCACAAAGATGTGGCAATCGGGGGGTCGCCGCGTAGCCCTGAAGTCTCTCTTTCTCCGCATGAAATCAGGCTGAATTCAAGCTAGGCTCGATGCGTGATTGCTCGACCCGCTACCCAGTCCGTTGGGGAGCGGCAGGACACACCTTGTCACACAGCGCGGCCCTAGGCGCAACCGAAGGCCAGGTTTTCATTGTCGATTGCGGATTGCCGATTGTGGAGGCAGAAAATCGAAACTCGAAAATCGAAACTCCGCTCCACTGGGTTGCAGCAGCGTCTCTTGCGAGTTTCGAATTTCTAGTTTCGAGTTTCGAATATCGGCAATCCTCAAT
>JBAVYG010000096.1:0-3554 GCA_049698675.1 Terriglobia bacterium | reverse complement strand
GCTTGATTCCGCACCCACCACCCCCTAACCCCCTCCTCCGCCGAGGAGGGGAGTTATTTTCATGGCGGCGAAGAATCTCGCTCTGGACTTCTCCGCCGACCAACAGCAGAGCGAGATGCCTCTCCGGCCTATGCCGGCGGGACCAGGCTGACATTGGCGTGGCCTCTTCTGCAGCCTGTCGAAGATTGTTGGCGGCAGCAGGCCGCCCCGACAACTAATCGAGGAGAATACCCTTGATTCCCACGGTTGAGATTCGACGCGTAGCAGATTACGTTGGCCAGGAAGTTCTTGTCCAGGGGTGGCTCTATAACCTGCGAGAGAGCGGCAAGCTTTTGTTTCCGCTCTTCCGCGACGGCACGGGCCTGATTCAGGGTGTGGTGGTGAAGAGCGCCGTTTCGCCGGAGCTCTTTGAGCGGGTACGCAGCCTGACGCAGGAATCTTCGTTGCGAGTCACCGGCAAGGTGCGCGCGGATAAACGTGCTCCGAGCGGCTTCGAGTTGGATGTGACCAACCTCGAGATCGAGCAGTTGATCCCGGTCGAGAACCCTTATCCCATCACCCTCAAAGAGCACGGCGTCGAGTTCCTGATGGACCATCGTCATCTCTGGCTGCGTTCCATGCGCCAGCGGGCCATCCTGGGCGTCCGGCACGAGATCATCAAAGCGGTGCGCGACTTCTTCGACGGCCGCGGCTTCACCTTGGTGGACACGCCCATCTTCACCCCCTCGGCCTGCGAGGGCACCACCACGCTCTTCGAGGTGAACTATTTCGACGATAAGGCCTACCTCACGCAGTCCGGCCAGCTTTACAACGAGGCCGCGGCCATGGCGGTGGGCAAAACCTACTGCTTCGGGCCCACCTTCCGCGCGGAAAAGTCCAAGACCCGCCGCCACCTGACGGAGTTTTGGATGGTCGAGCCGGAGGTGGCCTTCGCCCACCTCGAGGACGCGATGGTGCTGGGGGAAGAACTCGTGGACTTCGTGGTTGAGCGCGTTCTCGACAACCGCCGTCCTGAGCTGCAGACGCTGGGGCGCAATGTGGCCAACCTCGAGAAGATCAAGCTGCCTTTCCCGCGCTTGAGCTACGACGACGCGGTGAAAATGCTCCAGCAGAAGGGCAGCGAGATTCAGTGGGGCGGCGATTTCGGCGGCGCCGACGAGACCATCATCTCCGAGAACTTCGACCGGCCCGTGCTCGTCCACCGCTATCCCAGCCAAGTGAAGGCCTTCTATATGGCGCCAGATCCGCAACGCCCGGAAGTGGCGCTCTGCGTGGATATGCTCGCGCCGGAGGGTTATGGGGAAATCATCGGCGGGGGCGAGCGTCTTGCTGACTATGACCTGGTTTTGAAGCGCATCGAGGAGGCCAACCTGCCTCGCCAGGCTTTCGAGTGGTATCTCGATTTGCGGCGCTATGGCAGCGTGCCGCATTCGGGCTTCGGCATGGGCATCGAACGCGTGGTCGCCTGGATCGCCGGCCTCGAACACGTCCGCGAGACCATCCCGTTCCCACGTATGCTTTACCGGCTGGCGCCGTGAACCGATTTTAGATTTTGGATTTTGGATTTTGGATTGCCCCCTGGGGGACTCGGGCGATTTTAGATTTTGGATTTTAGACTTTAGATTGCCCTGTCCCCTGTGCCTCTCGCGCCCGCGGTCCGTTGATAGAAAGGGGCTAGGGACTGGGTACTGGGAGCTAGAGGCTGGGGCGATTTTGGATTTTAGATTTCAGATTTCAGGTTTTGGATTGGCGTGTCCATTTTGCCGGCTGCTTATTTGTTACCCGCTTCTGCCCACTGCCTACTGTTCTTCCCCAGCACCCAGCACCCAGCCCCCAACCCCTAGCCCCTGTTTTTCCTCCCCCACCTACCACCTGCCGCTTGCCACCTACCTCCTTTATTTTCAATAACATTACCGCTTTCGACTCGCATCTCCTTTGTTTTCATAGACATTCCCGCTTCACCGCAGAGTTTTCCACAGCAGTCCTTTGTTTTCAACAACATTCCCGCATTGCTCGTTCGATTTTCAACCTTACTAGCTCTTTCTTTCCGTCTCGGCGGCGACATCTTGTCCAGGGCTGCCACGCCCGCCAAGAGCCCTCTCCATTCCGCCACCCTTAAGCGCAGTAGGCACTCGGCAGTAAGCAGTAGGCAGTGGGCCGTGGCGAAAAGTGAGAAGGCAACTTACAGTCCATAATTCACAATTCAGCATTCAGCATTAACCCAACCCCACCTACCACACTAGCCTATCTTCTGTCGCTTGTCAAGAGACGGAATGTCCGCGCGGCCCCGGTGCGCGAGATTTTGGACTTGCGTCGCAGGTTGAGCGGGAGTCTAATTGAGCCATTGTGGTCGCTAGCCCGAGGATTTCCGCGAGGCTAGGCGTCATGAACAATTTCCCCTCCTGTTTTAGGAGGGGGTCAGCCCTGCACCAGACGGTACAGGGCCAGGGGGTGGTAAACCCGCGAATCGTCGATCACCGTTGGGGCCGTTCCCTGGCGAGCCGACTCCAAGGCTCTACGACCGAGTGGCCGAACTCATGCGCACTCGGCATGTCAGCCGCCGGACCGAGCAGGCCCACATCCAATGGATTCGCCGCTTCCAGCTCAATCACTCATTCTAGGAGGAGCCCATGACAACTTTCATTCGCACCGTATTCGTAGCCTGTTTATTGCTAGGCCTATTCGCACCCTTCACGGCAGGACAAGACCAAGACGTGGAGGGGAGCAAGGATCATCCCTTGATCTCGCGATATCCCGGCTCGGTTATCACGCGTTATCTCACCAAAGAGTTCGATGAGTTCACCCTTCCGCTGGGCGAGGTCGTTGAGGCGGGGAAATTCACCAAGAGCCAGTCTCTGGAGGGGAAGATCACCCGCATCGTTTACCTGGCGCCCCAGGGACGCTCGGTGCTGGAGGTCTTTCGCAACTATCAAGGCGCGCTCAGAAAGGGCGGGTTCGAGACGCTCTTTACTTGCGGCCCGCAGGGTTGCGGGAGCTCGATTGCAAATGCGTACGCCAACAGCCCCGATAACCAGGATTACTGGGGACCCGAGCACGGGATTCGATACATTTCGGCGAAGCTCGCGCGGCCGGAGGGCGACGTTTATGTGAGCTTGCTGATTGACGACCAGGGCGGGGATTCCCGGGCCAATGCCGAGCTCTACGTCATCGAAATGAAGCCCATGGAGTCCGACCTCATCACGGTGGACGCCGCCTCGCTGGCCAACGACATCAACCGCACCGGCCACGCTTCGGTTTACGGGATCTACTTCGACACCGGCAAGGCTGATGTCAAGCCGGAGTCCGACGTGACGCTGAAAGAAATCGCCAAGCTGCTTCAAGGCGACCCCAGTCTGAAACTCTATGTCGTCGGGCACACCGACAACCAGGGCGCGCTCGACATGAACATGGACCTTTCGCGCCGGCGCGCCGCGGCGGTGCTCACCGCGCTCACGACGAAGTACGCGGTTCCGGCCGGGCGGCTGCGCGCCTACGGCAGTGGCCCCTACGCTCCCGTGGCGTCGAATGACAGCGAGGACGGCCGAGCCAAAAAC
>JBAVYG010000095.1:0-4780 GCA_049698675.1 Terriglobia bacterium | reverse complement strand
CTCCAGAGAGCTGTCAACTCTCGTTCCCAGGATGCAATTGTTCAAACACCCGGCGCAAGAAATCTTCGGTGGTCTTCAGGTTCTTGTGCCTGGAGAAGATTTCATCCACCATGCGCTGGGCTTCCGAGCGTGAGTATTCCAACTGCTCGAGGACTTGGAGCGCCTCCTGCTTGAGTTCGGCGCCGGACTCCTGCTCCACGGAAAGCGGCTCTTCGGTTCGAGCCAGCGCGAACTTTGCCATTTTACCGCGCAACTCGGTCACGATGCGCTCTGCGGTTTTGGCGCCGATAAAGGGCAGCCCCTTCAGGAAATCAGTGTCGCCGCGCTCGATCGCCAGGGCGATTTCGTTCAGCGGCCGCACCAGGCACTTCAGCGCCCGCATGAATCCTACACCGGGAACAGTGGTGAACGTCTCAAAAAATTCCCGGTCGAGAGGGTCGAGGAAGCCGACGAGCTTCGGGGTCAGGTGACCACCGCCCATGCCGCCGTCGATGTAATAGATGGTGTAAAAGGTCAGGGGATTGTGGCGCTCGGAGGGCGGCGCAGTTCGCAGGCGCGAGGCAATTCCGGAAGGTACGAAAACCTCGTAGCAGAGCGCACTGACGCGCACCAGCAGCGACTGTCGCTCGATGCGGTCGTAGAGGACTTCACCGGTGATTTCGGAGATCAAGGGTTTTGCTCCTTTTCACGTAGCAGAGGGCTACCGCCAACGCGTCAGCCACGTCAGGCGGATACGGGACGCGATGGAGCGAGAAATAATTCTGCACCGCTCGCTGCACCTGGAGCTTGGAGGCATTCCCGTTGCCCGTTATGGACTGCTTCACGCGCTTGGCGGAAAAACTCAGCACCGGGATTCCTGCGAGGCGCGCCGCCAGGCAAATCACCCCGCGCGCATGGCCCATCAGAATCGCCGTCCGAGGGTAATCTGCATGGCTGTAAACTTCCTCCAGGCACATGGCCTCGGGGTTGAATTCCTCGATGACTCGCCGCAGTTCGACGAAGAGCGACTCAAGCCGCTCCGGTAGATTCTCACCGTGGCTGCGCGGCATCCGGATCACGCCAGCTTCCAAGAGTTCTACCTCGTTCGCGCGGCAAACGACTATGCCGTAACCAGTGACGTTTAACCCCGGATCAATTCCAATGACGCGAGTAGGCGACTTGGGGGCGTCAGCCATTCAAAAGGATTGTAGCACGGTAGCAGCAGGTAGCAATTCCCCTCATTTGTGGGTAGTGGGTCAATTTGATGTAGAGGCGGCTTTACGCCGCCATTTGGCGAGGCAAACTCGCCGCGACAGCATTAAACTGACCCGCTACCCATTTGTGGTAGAGTGTCCGTATAGACTCTTCTCAGTCCACGACAGCCTTGGGAGGGTGGAATGAGATTCCGGAAAACGCTGACTCTTCTTATGCTGGTGATGGGGCTGGTTTTTGCCCTGTCTGCCTGGGCGCAGCAGAAGCCTTTCACGCGGGACCAGGTGCAAGGCCTGGTGCGCGCCGGACTCGGCGACGAGTCGGGCGCGAAGCTGATCGAGCAGCGCGGGATTGATTTCGCCCCGGCGGAGGACTTTCTCCAAAATCTCAAGGCCGCAGGCGCGAACGAGGCATTTCTTAAGGCGCTGCGCGCGGCCAAGCAGCCCCAGCCAGCCAGCGCGAAGAAGCCGCTGAACCAGGTGCAGGTTTTCGCCCTGCTCGCCGGGCAGGTAACGAGCCCCCGCGTGGCAATGCTCGTGAAAGAGCGCGGCATCGACTTCGAGCCGCAGCAAGACTATCTGGACGAAGTGCGTCTGGGCGGCGGCGGCGATGACTTGATCACGGCGCTCAAGAGCGCCAAGGTGACGAAGCCCGCGACCGTTGATCCGGCGGCGCAGGCGCGGCAGGCCGAGGTGCGGCAACACGTGGCGCGCGCGGCGGAATTGCTCCAGAAGAAACGGTATGCGGACGCGGAAGCCGAGGATCGCGCGGCGCTTCTCCTGGACCCTCAAAACGCTGACCTGCACGTCAGCCTCGGCGTGGCGCTCGGGAACAAGTGCGATTGGGAAGGGATGAGAGCAGAGGAAGGCGAGGCATTACGACTCAACCCGAACAGTGATGATGCGCACGTCGCCTTCGGCGCGGCGCTTGCGTCAAAGGGTGATTGGGATGGGATAATCGCAGAGGAGCGCGAGGCGCTCCGTCTAAACCCCGCTAACGGCATCGCGCACAGCGAGCTCGGTCTGGCGCTCGGCAGCAAGGGCGATTGGGACGGAGACGTCACCGAGCAGCGCGAGGCACTTCGCCTGAACCCGAACGATGACAATGCGCACGCAGCCCTCGGCGCGGCCCTTGGGGGCAAGCGTGATTACGACGGCGAAATCGCGGAAGAGCGTGCGGCGCTACGTCTGAATCCGAATAATGACTATGCACACTTGAACCTCGGCTCAGCGCTTGGTGACAAAGGGGACTCTGACGGCGAAATCGCGGAGTACCGGGAGGCGCTCCGTCTGAACCCGAATAACGACGATACGCACGTAAGCCTCGGGTTGGCGCTTGGCAATAAGGGGGACCCGGACGGCGAGATCGCAGAGTACCGCGAGGCACTGCGCCTGAATCCGAATAATTGCCAGGCGCATATCAATCTCGGGGTGGCGCTTAGCGAAAACGGTGATTGGGATGGAGACATCACTGAGCAGCGAGTGGCGCTACGATTGGACCCAAGTAATAGCGATGCGCATATGAACCTCGGTCGCGCCCTGTCGGGCAAGCGCCTTCTTGATGAGGGTATTGCGGAATGTGTTGAGGCCGTGCGCCTGAACCCGAAGAATGCAGACGCGCATTACATTCTTGGCGTGCTGCTTGGCAGAAAGGGCGACCTTGATGGAGCGATCGCCGAAACGCGTGAGGCCCTGCGCCTGAACCCGAACGACGCCGCTTCCCATTACAGCCTCGGCATTGGGCTTGAAGGGAAAGGCGACCGCCAGGGTGCTTTGCAGGAATACCGCGCGGCATACCTGCTCGACCCCAAGAACGCGGACTACGAGCAAAAATACGAGCGCCTGTTGCAGCAGGTCAACCAGTAGGATCGGAAACGTGGCGGGCACGTCAATAAAGCCGAGGCGTGGGGCTGGGCCGTGCCTCCGGCTGGTCGCTAATTCAGGTACTAGGGATGGGACCCAATGTCCGAGACACCACCGAGATCGAACTGGCCAGGAATCGAGGATCTGGTCAACTATGGGCTGCAAGGTGTTCTCTATTTCGTAGGCCTCCCGCTCCTTATGTGGGGCTTGTTTGGCTACTGGCCACCGACAGCCACAAATGGGCGGGCCATGCTTGGCTTCGCGTTCCTGTGTTGGGCTCGCGGTCTGCACTACTGTGGTAGGGTCACGTACGATGAGCCTGCACCACCGCATAAGAGGCGGCTGGATTTCCTAGAGTTGGTTTGGTTCATCGCGTCGTTTGTCGGCGGCGGTCTGTTTTTCTTGGCCTTCCTTTGGGGAGTGAATCCGCTGACTCGGTTGACTGGGCACCCGTAAGGTTCAAAGCGCAGCGAAAAGGCCGCGCTGTCTAAGGCGCACCTGTAGCGGGTAGGCTTTTCCTTCGACGACGAACCCACCGTCAATACTTGGCTTTCGGACGGCGGGTATAACGTGAGCAGGCCTGTTTTCCAAGGTCTGCGCGTTTCTCACCGACTGTGTCCAAAGGCCGCGGACCCACAAAACAGGTCCGCGCTACTGACTTTCCCCTACCCGCTATCGCCGAAAGGGAACGGCCGATATCTTCACTTCCACATTTGGGTGCCCGCATTTCACAAGCAGTAGACCGAGGGATTGCTGTGACAGGTCAGGCTTGAGTGTCGGTCCTATGCTGACTTGTTCAATTGGTAGGTTGTTCTCGCCGAAATTCAAGTCGATGTAGGGTCTGATCACCCCTAGACCAAGCCGGAAGCGCACCTCCGGCTTTTCCACACGTGGGTGAACGAATTGCACAATTCGCCATTCCCGTTCCTCTTGGAAGGCTGGAGCCTTAAACTTCGCTCGAAGTCTGATAATCTCCGAGAGGACAGAAGTTCTTAACTGCAGGTACAGCCGACTCACCGCCGCGTCACCTACCGTCGCCCTGTTAATCGGTCCGAATGTCGTCTCGGCCCTTTCAGCGACTGAGATGATCTCCTTAAAGACCTCCTCGGCGTCTAGACTTTGCTCGCTCCTACCGTACACAGTCTTCAGTAGATACTGGCCTTCTGATGCTTGCAGTAGTTCGGAGAGCGTACGGCCCGAAAAGCCGAGAGCATACCCGGCACCGTGCGCTCCATAGCTTCGCCACTGGCTTAGTAGGTCATCGTGCTCAGACATGCAAAAAACATAAACATGCGGTCCCTCGGCCTTGTGCATATTCAACGCCCAGTCCCAGCACCCATCGAGGGCTCTTTCTGCAAAGCTCCCGGGACGGAGGCTACCTGCGACTTGCTGAAAAGCAACCCTGAGAACTCCTAGCGCATGAGCAGGCTCGCTGGAATCGTTCAGATAATCCGCGTTTGAGGCCCACAGCCCCCGACTCAATATGATTCCGAGGAGCCCATGAGGATCTGTGTAGTGGAATAGGCGCGGTGGAACGTTTGGCTCCGGCTTTCGGAGTCGGAGGTAAAGCTCATCCAGTTCTCTGATAGTCTCATAGACCTGTCTATCAACTCCGGCGTTTGTCACCCCAATCCTCCATGTTTGCAACTCAATCCAACACTACCTCTTGATTGAGAGGATAACAAGGGCGGGTGGCGCCTACATCGTTCTATGATGTACGCGACCTC
>JBAVYG010000094.1:0-7044 GCA_049698675.1 Terriglobia bacterium | reverse complement strand
GTCCAGGGCTGCCATCCCTGCGAAGAGCCCTCTCCACCCCGCCTCCCTCAAACGCAGTAGGCAGTCGGGGGTAGCCAGAAGGAAGAAGACAATTCACAATCCACCTCTCCCTATCAGAATTCATAACTGCTCCTGTCTGTGCTCTTCAACTTGTAGGCTCCTGACTCCTAATTCTTGCACAACCGCACATACTACTCTAGCCTATGTGTTTTGGTTTGTCAAGGGACATGAAGTCCGCTTCAGTCCTGCAAGGCCAAGCCTAAAGCGGATTGTCCTGTTTGCGGCGCGACAAGAGCCCGCACCGCTGGAAGAGCCGCAGAGCCTGCCCTGAGCACAGCGAAGGGTCCGGACCGCGGGCCCTGCGCTACCTCGGCCGCACCAGCGGCGAACCCACGACACAAAGAGCGTCTGGTGGCTTCCTTCACCCAAGTGAAGGGAATCAGGAAAGCCGTCCTGGCTCCGTTACGTCGGGGCCGAATAGATGCGTGATTGCACCTGGCCACCCAGCCGGTGGCGACAACCACTTGGCCCGACAAAAGATTTCTCTCTGGCGGAGCCGAAAACCCCATAGACACGCAAGTCGTGTTTAGAGTGGGGTTATAATTCTGCTGGAAGAGCGCACACATACCGATCCGTAGGACGTGCGCGCCACCCGTGGGTTGAAGGATAATGGCTGGAAAGGGGTGATACGAAATGGGCGTCTCGACAGATGTTCCCCCAGAAGCGACCATGCTGGTTTTTCCGCGTGAGGCTACGCCGGGCGCTTTAGGTGTGTTTGCGAAAGCCGGAAAGGTTGACGAAGTCCGCGAGCTGGAAGTGGAGCGCCGAGAGCGAGTCTGGGAAGTGCGTGCAGTATTATCTGATCATATTCCCTTAGCGGGTGACGCACCATCCGCCATGGCACGAGGGTCGTATCATCTGTTTTATCTAAATGAAAGTCCTCTTTGGATCTATTTGCACAGCGGCGGCCGAAATGCGGTTTATTACGAGTTGGTCAGTGATCCCGGCGACGCGGATCGAAGATTGAGATATGTTGCCGTTCGTGTACAGTCGAAACTCCCAAGTAGCGCATTTTTGCTCGCCCGCAGACCGATAAATGCACTGCTGGATGTGTTGACTCGGGATTCAGGTATGCCGCTACTCATTCAGCGACTGGAATTGATATCTCCGCGCGATGGTAGCGTTTTGCTTACAGAGATGCTCGTGCCTCATCGAGATGGCGTCAAATTGGGACCTCTCGGAGGCATCTTGCAAGCGGTACCATTCGCGCCGTATGACGCTCTTTACCGCGAGGCGCTGACCGCCTCGAGTCCATTCTATCGGCTCCTTTGTGCCTGGAAAATCTATGAAGGAGCACAACGACTGCGGCGCTGGATTCGGGAGCAATGCGAGGAAAGGAAAATAATAGCGCGGATGCCTCCTGATCCCGAGATTGACCGTAACGAACTCATCCGAATGGGGTTTTCACCTGAATTTGTCGGCGATATTAGGCATGCTGGTGAATTGTTCGAACGACTGGCAGATGCGCGGCACGCAATTGCACATTTCCTTATTGAGAGAGAAGAGGGCGATTCCCACGTATATGTGGCGGATGGTACACAAATCCAACAGTATGCTATAGGTTCTGCCGGCCTCTTACGTTACGCGCATCGCCTCCTAGAAGACCTGCGGCTCTTTTGTGTGCAGCATCTTCCTCTGCACCGCGGGCCAGCTATTCTGCCGCTGCCTGAAAATCGGGACGAATTCATAGTTCGTGCGCGCGATCAGGGCTTGGAATAAGCAGTAGCAAGCATAGCGCGGAGCTATTCGGGACTTCTGCGGTTTTTTTTTGCGAATAGGGCACGAGCCACAGACCTTCAAAAGAGGTCCGCGCTTGTAGATGGCCTACCAAGCGGTGCGCCACACGATACTCCCTCAGCTAGCCGTGCCTTTCCTCTCCCGCGTTTTGAACAAGAGGTAGATTTGCAATACGAGCCATGGACCTATTAACAGAGCGACGGCGACCCATCTGCAGAAATAAGAATGGATGGACCCGTAGCATCCCTTAAAGATTAGCCCCAGCCATGCGAACATGAATATGGTGGGCACGGCCTGCATCAGGGTTGAGTACCTTAACCGTCCCCAGAGTTTCGTGATACGGAAGTCTGTACAATTATCATCATAGCGCGAGACCCAGTTTACGCCACCACCTGGCAGATCCCGCTCAATGCGCCGAAGTGCTCTCCACCAGTATTCAATGTAGTGACCCGACTTGTGGTTGCTAAGGGTCCAAACCAGCGTCAGCGCGGCTCCGAGCCAGGACACGCAAACGCCACAGACCTTGTTTGAACAGAGCACGAACCATGCCCCTCCAAGCGCGGCGGTCTCAAACACCGCAAAATAGTTACTTCGTCCCCAATTGGATTGCACCTGGAACCGCCAATTCTCAAATAGCAACTTATAAATCTCAAAGGCCGGATCGTCGCTCATCTCCCATTGCTCCTACCAAGTGTAGCGCAGACCTCCGTGTTCAGGTCTGCGGCCGTACCTTAAGGAAAAGCCACCCGCTCTCGGCCGTAGAGTCTCCTTATCGAATTCAGTATAGAACTTGTTGACGACGGTCGGTACCCCTCGCTGCCTGCTCCTGTCCCGGGCGTCGTACTCGGGGCCCATCGGTGTGGAGAGCAAGGAACTCCCCGCCGCCCCGCTGCAGCACGGTCTACGATAGATGCTTCTCGACAAGAGCCCTGACGCCAAGAATTATTGAGACGACCTCCGTATGCGTGATCTCGTCAAACCGGCCGTGATCGGCTTTGTTTCGCGTGTCGCCCCAGGCGGTGATGTGCTTATTCTCAGACTGGGAGATAACCTCGATCTGGTTGGCTGGCTGATAGAGCGCTGCCTGTAGCTTTGATATTGATGTTCGCTGGGCGTCGTAGGTGAGACCACGAGCATCGCACAAACGGCGTAGTGCATCCTCAAGCGAGGCTCCGGCAAGAAACGCTGTGATGCCGAGGTGCACCCGCTTGTGGGCAACGTCCTTGCTGGTCTCAGCCGCCTCAGCCTGCGCCTGAGCAATGTCTAAGATGTCCCCCTCAATCTCGCCGGCAATCGTCAAGCGGGGGCTCTTGAGAGCACCCTCATCGTACAATGCTACGACGGCCCTGCTGGCTGCGACCGCTCTTACCCAGTCCGACGAGTGCAGTGCATCCTCAAGCGTAGCCATGATCGGATGGCCCCCGCCGACCGTGTCGTAAATAACTGACTGCGCCAAGGATGTAGCTTCGAAGTAGAATAGATTGGCTCCCTTCTCGATTAATTGCAGGATGCGGTCGATACGAGCTTTAATTGATATGTTCTCCTGCTCTGCCATGTGTCCTCACAAGGTTTGCGCGCGGCCCATCATTCTGAGATGTGCACGGTCCGAATGGTGGCAAGTCAAATCTCGACCACACAGTCCTGACCAGCGTGTCAGCTGTGACTTTTATAAACCCGATTGACTAACAAGGCAAGGGGAAAAGGGCGGGGATTAGGGGCTTGGGGTTGGGTCGGAAAGAGTGAGTCCGACGTCCGGAGTCCGATGGACAGTTTTAGGTTGGCAGCTTTCGACCTTCAACTTTCGACTCTTCGACCGCTCTTCAGGGTTGGCGGAGGTTCAGGCGAACTCATAGAGAGGCACGTTGCGGCTGGGTGGGGGAGTGGCTTTGAGCAAGGCTTCGATGCGGCGCACGGTCTCGGGTGTGAGCAGGACATCGCCGCAAACGTTGCAGACCTCTGCGGGAACGTGGTCGATCACCATCACCTCACCCCGGTGTTTGACGGTGTGGACGACCGTCCGGGGCTCATAGGCTCCGGGGCATCCCTCGATGGTGCATTTCATGGCTGGCTTCTCCTTTCCCGAGGCGTTAACCACTTCGGCGGCCGGGGTTCGTAGGCCGTGATCAAGATTAGCAGCGGCTGGCCGGTTGTGCAAACGATGTGGAGCGGACGGCCCTCGCCCTTGCTCCGCTTGCGCCGCCGGGGATTGGAAAGGCCGAGGTCAGGAGGCAGAAGGACACGGATTAGGGGCTGGGGGCTAGGGGGCGCTGGCCAATGCTTTCAGCGGCGCGATGTGAACCGCAAATGGACGGGCGCAGGCCCAACACCCCCTCACCCGGCCCGCCCCGGCTGGAGAGAACGGCGGCGGCGGTCCACCCTCTCCCCCAAGGGGGAGAGGGCAAGTCGCGCAAGGCCAGAAAATCTCCGCAAAAATGTAGAAACTCCAGGCGCTGAGCTTTAGCTCAGCACATGCCGACCCCGCAGGGCGGGGTCGGCGCTACCATGTTTTTCATCAACCTCCTAGAAAATAAGGGTCAGCGTGTTTCTTGGAAGGAATGGCGGAGGCGAGACTTCGAGAAAACGCAAACCTGGCCGAGGCATCAGTGAACGCACGTTGCGCGAATCGCCCCTATTGTGCTGGCATGGCCACCGCCCGGTTGGTCTGGATCGACTCCTTCGCGGCGTCAATGATTTCGTTGACGCTCACGTTGATTCCAGGCGAGACAGGGCCTTCAATGGGTTTGTTGTTCCGGATACAGAACAAGAAGTAGGCCACGCCGTTGCGTTTTTCTGGAGGAGCCGGTCGGGTTTCTATCAGCTTGCCGTCCGGGTTTTGTACGCTCGTTTGGCCTTTGGCCGGCTGAAAAAGCAGCCCATCTCCCCTCACCAGGAAGCTGCCTTTGGAACCGAAGATCTCCGCCTGTCCCTTTCCGTATGACCAATCCCAAGAGGGCATCAGAATTGCCGTGGCGTCGGGGTATTCGAGGAGCACAGTGGCGTCATCCTCCACCGCGTTGTGCTGCTCCGTTTTGAGTTTCAGGGAAGTTGCATAGACTCGCTTGGGACGTCCTTTCAGCACCATCGCCCAATCCGCCCCGTAGCAACCGAAATCCATGAGTGCTCCAGCACCGTTCTTCGCGGGATCATAAAGCCAATCCGAGAAGTATTGGGAAGTGCCGATTTCTTTGGGCCCTTCGTGACCGAATTGGACGATGATCTTCTGGACGTTTCCGATCTCTCCGGCCTGGATGCGCCTGACGGCTTCCTGCGTCGCCTCCGACCAGGCGTTGCCGTAGTTCACCATGAGCTTGATGCCCGCTTCCCGAGCCAGGCGTTCCATTTCAAGGGCGTCCGCGCCGCTGGCGGCCATGGGCTTCTCGGTGAAGAAGTGGATCTTGCGTTTCGCGCAGGCGCGCAGGATTTCAAGGTGGCGGTTGTTGGCGGTGGTCACGATAACCGCATCGGGCTTTACCTCATCGAGCATTTGGATGTAGTCCGAAAAGAACCTCGCGCCGGCAGGCGCCGTTGCCTTTGCCTTCTCTACGAGCTCGGTATGCGGATCGGCAATGGCCACCAGTTCAGCGTCTGGCTCATTGGCGATGATCTTGAGCAGCCCCCAAACGTGATCGTGATCGAGTCCCACAATGGCCAGGCGCGTCCTGGCTTGGGCGGCGATGTGTGACGGGGTTGAAAGAGCCGCCATACAAATCAACAATACTGAAACTACTCCGAGTCGACCGGACATCATGGCCCCGTCCCCTCTCAAAAGGATTAAATAGCGCATGGATTGTACCGCAACTTGGTTTCAGTTGACCATCGCGAGCAGGTGGCGGCGGGGCCGCATAAATTTTCTTTGGGACTGGCAAAAATTTCTCTTGCATTTCCTTTTTGTGCGGAGTATTATCGTTGATTGTCGGCACGAAGGTGAAGCTAGTGTTAAGGCGACCTCATGGCTGTGATTCGAGGTTGCCCGCAAGACTTCTCATCGTCTCGGTAGGATGAACCAGGAGGTCGGTACGGTAAAGGCTTCTGAATAGGGGCGCGAAGCAAGTGGGCCCTCCGCAAGGAATCCTCCCGCCTGTTTTCAACCCCCTGACCTGAGAGTATTGGAACTGGCCAACGCAAAGATGCGCGAGGCGCTTTGCGGCGTGACGCGTATCATTATGGTTGCTGAGGTTGGTGTTTTCTGCGAAGCGGGAAAGGACCAACCCCAGCAACCTAAGGCTGCCAGTCGAGTCGGCAGCCAAGCTGGAATGAGATCCACAGAGACGAGAGTCGCCTGTGGATACTCAACGATCTTTGAAAACTGAATGGTGTGGCGTTTACCTAGTGCTTGATCTGTCCGGGTTTGGATCCGGACAGTGAACAGAAAGGCGGTTCTTCGAGACGAACAGGAGCCTTCAGCTTTTGCGATCAGCAGTCAGCAAGAGCTTTTAAAAAAGGCCTCGGGTTGAGGGCTGAGAGCGGGTTGTTGAGGGCTTCTGGTGGTGTGTTGAGCAGATTTTATGGTCAAGCTACTAAGGGCGTACGGTGGATGCCTTGGCGCTAGACGGCGATGAAGGACGTGGTTACCTGCGATAAGCCTCGGGGAGGGGGAAACACCCTTTGATCCGGGGATCTCCGAATGGGGAAACCCTTCCCGGTAAAGCCGGGGAACGGCCCGCTGAATTCATAGGTGGGTACGAGCGAACCCAGGGAAGTGAACCATCTCAGTACCTGGAGGAAGAGAAAGCAACCGCGATTCCGTCAGTAGCGGCGAGCGAAAGCGGAACAGCCCAAACTCAGCCTTCCTCTGAGATTTCAAATTTGAGATTTGAGATTTCAGAGGAGGGCTGGGGGTTGTAGGGCGCGCGTCGGTGTAGAGCCAGAGAGTTACCAATCCGGCGGCTAGTTGAACGGCTTGGAAAAGCCGGCCATAGAGTGTGATAGCCACTTAGGCTAAAGCTGACTGGACTCTCATGCGCGTTCCTGAGTACCGCGGGGCACGTGGAACCCTGCGGGAATCCACGGGGACCATCCCGTAAGGCTAAATACGTTCTAGCGACCGATAGTGAACCAGTACCGTGAGGGAAAGGTGAAAAGAACCCCGGCGAGGGGAGTGAAAAGTACCTGAAACCGTATGCCTACAAGCAGTCGAAGGGCCACGCCTGTCCCCTTTGAGATCTCAAATTTCAAATTTGAGATTTGAAAGGGGGCAGGCAAGCCTGACGGCGTGCCTATTGCATAATGAGCCGGCTAGTTATTGTC
>JBAVYG010000093.1:0-4793 GCA_049698675.1 Terriglobia bacterium | reverse complement strand
TCTTCTGGCTCTGTTATTGTTCGTCGTCTTCAAGTTCACCTTGATGTCAGGCGTTTCCGGTTTACACTCCACAACCTCCATCACAACGCAGTAAGGAGTTGCCGTGAATAACAACCTAAAATACTGGATTGCCGCTTTGGCGCTTATTGTCTGGCTGGTCTTATCCTGGTTTATCGCCTCTTGGCTGCACTTGCAGGGGAACAGCGTTTGGATACTGCGCATCGTCCTGGCCCTGATCGGTATTGCGGCGTTCATCACCATCGTGTGGTGGTTCAGGGTACGGGACAAAGAACGCGCGGCGGAAATGGCCCAAGGGGCAAGCGGTGGGACCGGTGAAATCGAGGTCCTGATTCGCGAAGCCGAGTCCCGCCTTCAGGCCTCCCAACTTGGCCGCAATGCGAGAATCGGCAATCTGCCGGTGTTCTTCGTGGTAGGTGAAAGCGGCTCGGCAAAAACCAGCGTGGTTCTGCACTCAGGTCTGGAGCCTGAGTTGCTGGCCGGGCATACCGGGCAGGACAAGGTCCCGATTCCCACCCGGGCTGCGAACCTTTGGTTCACGCGCCAGTCTATCTTTGCGGAGGCGGGCGGCCAACTTCTGTCTGAACCTGCCCGATGGGCCAAGCTGGTGAAGAGGCTTGCTCCCAGCCGGCTGCATTCGCTGTTTGGCAAGGGAACGCAGGCGCCGCGTGCAGCCTTGGTTTGCGTTGACTGTGAAAGCTTCATGAAACCGGGTGCGGCGGAAGCCTTGGGCGCCAGCAGCAACCGGCTCCGCACGCGGCTGCGCGAGATTTCTCAGTTCCTGGGAATCAGCCTTCCGGTTTACGTGCTCTTCACGCGCGCCGACCGACTGCAATTCTTCCAGGATTACGTCCGCAATTTGACCAACGAAGAGGCGACTCTGGTTTTGGGCGCCACGCTGCCCATGGTCTCCTACGCCGGGGAAGTCTACGCCGAGCAGGAAACAGCTCGAGTCTCGGCCGCCTTCGATAATCTCTTTTATTCCCTGGCCGAAAAGCGTCTCGTGTTCCTTCCGAGGGAATATGACGCGACCAAGCGCCCCTCCGTATACGAGTTTCCACGGGAATTCCGCAAACTCCGGCCCCTGCTTGTCCAGTTGCTCGTGGACCTATGCCGGCCTAGCCAGTTGCGAACCGGGCCGTTCCTTCGCGGCTTCTACTTCAGCGCAGTTCGCCCCATTGTCATTAGTGCGCCCGCGCCCACTCTGGTAAGAGAGGAACCGCTCACTCATCCCGCGGCTGGCCAAGGGGGGCTCCGAGCCACAGGGTTATTCGACGTCCAGAAGCTCGCCGCTCAGGCCGCCCGACCGGCCATGGCCGTGGAAACGGGCGAAAGCCGCAGAGTGGCGCAGTGGACGTTCCTCCCCCATTTTTTTAATGACGTCCTTCTGAAAGATACATCCGCTCTCACCGCGAGCGCTTCCAGCACCAAGACGAGCCTATGGAGAAGGGTGCTGCTGGCCTCGGGGATGGGGCTCCTGCTCATCTTCATTATTGGTTTCATTGTTTCGTTCGTTGAGAACAAGAACCTGGAATCGCAGGTGCTGAATGCGGCTCAGGGGATTTCTAATGTTCAACTGGCGGCCCAGCAACTCCCCTCCCTCGATGCCCTCAACCGGCTGGAGACCCTTCGTCAGTCAGTTGAGACTCTGGCCCAGTACGAACAGGAGGGCGCGCCATTCGGGATGCGCTGGGGCTTGTACACTGGAAGTTCACTTTACCCGGATGTCCGCAAGATCTATTTTCAACACTTCCGCAAGCTTCTCTTTGGACAGACACAAGCCGCCCTTTTACGGACGCTCTCTGCCCTTCCCCTCACGCCCGGCCCAAACGATCTGTACGGCCCGGTTTACGACACTCTGAAAGCTTATCTGATTACAACCTCCAATCACGACAAGAGCACCCGTCTGTTCCTCTCCCCCACGCTCTTGAAGGCCTGGACTGCGGGCCGGGACATTGACCCGGACCGGGTGCAATTGGCACAGAAACAGTTCGATTTCTACAGCGATCAACTCAAGGACGCGAATCCCTATTCATCCGAGAACGACACGCTCGCGGTGGCGCGCGCTCGCAATTACCTCTCACAGTTCTCAGGCGCTGAGCGCGTTTACCGCTTCATGCTGGCGGAAGCCTCAAAAGCCGACCCCTCAATCAATTTTAACCGCAAGTTCCCCGGCTCTGCGGAAGTTGTCATTGACGGAAAGGAAGTGGAGGGCGCTTTTACGAAAGCCGGCTGGGCCTTCATGCAGGACGCCTTCAAGAATCTGCCCAAGTATTTCAGTGGAGAAGAGTGGGTACTAGGCCCGGGGAGCGCCCAGAATGTGGACACCGCAAAGCTCGCACAGGACCTCCAAGTTCGATACCTGCAGGACTATATCAATCAATGGCGCGCCTTCTTGAAGAGCGCGAACGTAGTCCGTTACAACGGCCTCACCGACGCCTCGCAAAAGCTCGCGAAGACTTCCGGCAATCAGTCTCCCCTGTTAGCTCTATTTTGCACCGCCGCCCAGAATACGGCCGTTGACCAGCCGGACATCGCAAAAGCTTTCCAACCTGTCCAGGTGGTGGTTTCACCAAATTGCCAGGACCAATATATCGGTCCCCCAAATGCCCCCTACGTGACCGGTCTGAGCGGAATCCAGGCCTGTTTGGACCAGGTCAACAATAGCCCCGCCGAGCAGAAGGAGGCTGCGAAACAGCAGTGCATGAACTCTTCCTCGCAGGCGCAGCAGGCTGCCCGGCAGATTGGCCAGGGATTCAAAATCGACCAAGAAGCTCATGTGGACGCGACGGTACAGAGTCTGCTGCTTGCTCCCATCGTCTGGGTCTCAGCGGTCTTGCGCCCCGGGCCGGTGAGTGGCGCAGGCTTGTGCGCGCAAATGAGCCCTCTGGCAGCCAAGTTTCCCTTTAATGCCAAGGCCACCGTGGACGCTTCGCCGCAGGAACTTGCAGCGTTTTTTGATCCCGCAAACGGCGCGCTCTCTCAGTTCTACAATGCCTCGCTGAAGAACCTTCTGCTTCCTCAGGGGGTTGGGTATGCTCCAAACCCCGCAGGCAATCAGCAGGTAAATCCCGCATTCCTCAGCTTCTTCAATCGGGCCATGAGCCTGCAGCGGGCTCTGTACACGAGTGGACCCGGGCAGATGCAATTCAAGTACGCCCTTCGCCCCCATCCGACAGAGAGCGTCGGCAGTCTGACCATGAACATCGACGGCCAGACCATGACTTACAAAGGCGGAAACGCGCCCTTCAGGCAGTTTACGTGGCCGGGCACCACCTCACAGGGCGTTAGCCTGACGGTGAAGATTTCAGGTGGGTCGGAGTTGGGATTCCCGAGCTACGACGGCGCCTGGGGAGTCTTCCACTACTTTGCCGATGCTGACAGGTGGCAGCAAACCGGGACCACTTACAATATTGAGTGGGTGCTGCGCGTCGCGGGCGGAAGGCCCGTTACGGCGCCGAGCGGCAAGCCTGTCACGGTCCAATTTGACCTGGACACGCTGGGCGCGCCACCCATTCTGCAAAAGGGTTATCTTTCCACCATGCAGTGCGTTTCCAGCGTGGCCAAGTAATGGGCAGAAGGCCCCGAGAGTTTAGCCCAGGGCGCCAGCCCTGGGTCCAGCAAGGCCTCTTGTTCGCGGGAGTCCCAGCGGGGCGAAAGAAAAGGTTTCGACGCGGGAACTCTCCCCGGTTCTGCCGCCCCTTCCGGGGCTTGAGCGGCGCTGTAGCTTGGTTTCCCAGGGCTTCCGCCCTGGGCTAAGTTCTATCGCCCGCCACGGCGCGCTGGCTTCTCTGAAGAATTTCTGTGACGCGGCGCCGGGATTTGAACGTGGACGGCCGCAGGCTTTACGCTCAAGGCTGCGCCGCGGGCTGCTTACGTCTTCTCGTGTCAGGCGGTCTTGAGGCCCACCGTCCGCGCTAACCTCTTCTGCCGCTCGTCAAAGGTCCAGAAGCGCTCGGCCTTCAGCTCGAGCGCCGAGGCCACGTGCAAGGTGTCGAGAGTCCGCAGGCCCAGCCGGGCTCCGTGACGGCGGGCCAGTTGGGCGCAAACCTCAAAGGCCGATTCCGGCAGAGCGACTTCCACCCACAAGCCGCTCTCCCGGTGTTGCTGAAATCGCTCCTGTGACTGATCGGCTTCGGTTCGGGACACCGCCCGCCTGAAGACCTGCTGTTCGACAGCATGGGTCCACTCGGCCACATGAAAGGGCGTCACCCACACAACTGGACGGGAGGCCATTCGGCGTTCGGCCTCTGGTGAGTGCCGATCTGAGATGTAGAGCGAAACGAAGAAGCTCGTATCCGCGTAGGTGCTCAATAGCGTGATCGCTCCCGCTCCTCGATCAGCAAGTCCGCTCCGGGAAGGATGCGGTCGCCAAAAATCTCCCGGCGCATGGCGGCGAAGTCGGGATACTGGCGGGGTCTTCCGGGCGAGGCCACCGGAACAATGCGTCCGATGACCTTGTCTCGCTCCCGCAGTTCCACGGTTTTGCCGGCGCGCAGCCAAGCCTTCAGCCGCCGTGTCTCCCGGAGTTGGCGAATGTTCACGTTAGGCATGATGGGATCGTGACACATTTTGTGTCACATTGTCAAGAGGCGGGCGCGATCACGCCCTGCGGGATGCTGCTGGTCACGCCGGCTGGCGCAGAGCCGGGTAGATTCTCTCTTGGAATTCAAGAGCTTTTTCTTTCTAAAAGAGGTGCAGGGGAATGCTCTTTCTTTTTTGAGCGCTCCTTCTTTTTTGAATTCAGCGAGCGACGAGAGCATGGGTCACCTCCT
>JBAVYG010000092.1:0-3882 GCA_049698675.1 Terriglobia bacterium | reverse complement strand
GAACAGAAGTGAGGTTGCTGGAAAGGGTCCTTTCGCTTTCCACAGGCTGGAAGATGATTTCCCAGTCAATTTCAACGACCGGACCAAACCCAGCACTGAACCGCAATAAAGCTTGCGGAAGGCTTTGACGGATCTAACTTCGTCTGTAGATGAAGCCGTATAAAATAAAGGCCACGTTTATCTCTTAACAGGCTCACTCCTGACCTGGGGATTCTTCCCCGCAAAGTCCGCCGTGGCGCGCCACTCAATGATGCTGTAATAATTCAAACCGGTCTTGAGCGACTCGATTTTAGCTTCCCCCTCGGTCGCAATCTCCCTGTCCAGAGATGGGACCGTGCCATTAAGGCCAGCCTTGGCCAGAAAGAACCGAACGCTCCCGACCGGACCCTGCTCCGGCGTGGTCGAACGCCGGCGGGGACTCCGAGCTACAGGCTGAGGACCCTTCGAGTCCTCAACCGCACTGCCTGTTGCCATACTCAAACCTCCCTCCTGGCGGCTCGCTCTCGCGAGCGAGCCGCCGGTTTTCTTGCACGCCAGATAGCCCCTGGCGGGCTGCTGCCCCAATGGCAGCTTCTACTTGTCGGATCCCTCGGACTCGAGCGTGCTGTTTTGCAACAGCCCGTTTTCACGGTCGCCGACCATCTGTTGCTCAGAGTATTGAGCCACCAACAGGCCGCTGGGATTTAGTTCTGACCGTCGTTCCTCCACCAGGCGCACGTTATAGCGCGCCACGATTCGGTCGCTACTCTCGGTCCCGTTGTGAACTCTGTGGACTTCTTTCACTCCGAAGGCCACATATGCCCAGGCAGTCCCTTTCACTCCCTCAATCGTGCGGATGCGAAAGTCGGAGATGATGTGCTCATCCTTGATCTTTCCAACCGTATCGTCGTCACGGAGCCGGTTCAGTGTGTACTCCCGCAGATTGGCGGTCATCATGTTGAGCGACTCGGACAAGTTCCGGTCCACGGAATCAGGTGTGTAAGACAGGTGGTGATCGAGGAACCGTCGCACAGCCGCTCTGCCTTCGAGGTCCGTGGGAGCGGCTTCGGCCGCCGCCTCTGCTGACAGCCCAAAAGAAAACCCTGCCTTCGCTGGAGGGTGAGCTGCAGCGCCTACGACCGTGGCATTGCCGTCCTTGTCGACCCGGATAACCGTCGGCGGCTGCAAACGGACATAGATGGCAAAGCCCAAAGAAACCAAGGCCAGCACGCCAAAAACCATCGCCAGCACCATGGAGCGATTGGCATAGGCGCGGAGCATGCCGTCGTGCTCGTAGTACTTCGTGTACCACGTGGCCTCCGGCTTATTTGCCTGAATGTTGCCCTTCATCCGTCACATCCTCCACTCTCAAAGGCATAGGCCGTAGCGGCTCGGATCTAACCGCTACCACCGCCGCCTCCCCCACCCCCACCACCGCTTCCACCATAGGTCCTCGCGGCCAACTTGGCCGCAGTCACGACAGTCCCTACCATTACCAGCATTGTGCTGCCCACCTCTCCTCGCACAATCCGGCTAGCAATAAACGGAATGAAGGCTATGGAGATCGAGAACACAATGCTCGCGAGAGCCAGGAGAATTACTTGGCCCGAACCCAAAAAGCTGTTCAGAATGCCGTTCGCGTTCAATACGGTATTGACCGTGCCCATGTTCACGGCGCTCATGAGGGCCTGAATGATCGCATAGATCAAACCCCATGCCCCAAAGACCATAAGATTCACGAGATAGGTCCGCGCAAGCTGGCCAAAGCCACGTGCGGGCAGCAGCGCCAGCACAAAGGGACCAACCACGTAAAGAACCGTCCCATAGAGGGCGTAGAAGAGCGTGAAGAGAGTGTAAGACAACAGAAAGATGACGAAGGCAACCAGGATCAGCAGTGCGCCCAGCAGTCCCGAGATGCCGCCCGCAATAAGTCCCCACAAGCTGGACCAGCCATTCTGGTTGAAGTAAGTGCTTAAGTCGTTCAGCCAGTTATTGAAAAGATCTCCGACTCCCACGCTGCTGTAAATGAAATCCGCCACTGAGTTAAACATCCCGAGAACGTCCCGGAACACCCTGCCATAGTTGACGAACACAAGTCCGAGAATGAAGTACGCTATGCCCCCGATGGCTAGCATCCGCACGTCCCCGCCCATGCTGAAAGCTTGGTAAACGCTGTACAGGAAGCTGAGCAGCAGGATCGTACCGGCCACTCCCAGCACCGTGGCTGTGATGTTGTAGCCGTCAATCCCCTGCAGCGCAGTCTGGAGAAGCTGTTCAAAATAGAATTGGCCCATTTACTGCCTCTTAAGAAGGTTGATCAACTGCTGTCCCAGGTTCGAGGTATTCGTAGCTCCGGATTTGATGTTGGCGCCCGCGTCTGCAAGGTCAATCGCCCGCACCCGCATCAAGTCGGCGATGGCAGCTTGCGTATAGGCGTTGGCGCGCACGAGCCACGCGTCGGCCTGTGCCTCAATAATCGGGGCGCTGCCCGGCGCCGCAGTCTGGAGGCTTTGGTTAATCTGGTTGGCGGCCTGAATCTCCAGGTCTGCAAGGTTGTCGATGGCGATGGCCCGTTTCATCGCCGCCTGAGCCGCGGCATCGGCCATGTCGATCCTGTTGCGGACGTCCTGGGAAGCCGCCGTAGCGTCCGGCACCGGACCGTACACGACCGAGTAACTCGTGCTGGTCCGGCTGATCTGGTTCGCGTCGGCTGATAACAGGATTTGTTCTAGTTGTTGGGGCGCGGGCAGTGTCGCGCTGTTTACGGGTATCCGCGTGACATTCTGGATGGTGGTGAAAATTCCCTGCGTGCTACCAACCAGCGACTGCGCTTGGCTGATTTGCGCTAGCGGCCAGACGACTGTCTGCTCGAAGTTCTGGATTGCCCGGTCCACGGTGAGGATACTGGTCAGCCCGCCGCCGATCACATTGTTCATGGTGCTTGAAATCGTGGTGAGTCCCGCCACGAGTATGGCACAACAGGGATCCAAGAGCTGGCTTTTGACCTGCCGTGGCGCGAGCATCACAAGGACAAGCGCCAATACCGCCACCCGCAGCTTGTGTCCCCAAGCCCAGCGGAGACCGCACTTGCACCTTTCAATACCCATGGTCAGAGCCTTTTTCACGTTTTTTCCCTCCGATAGCCTTTAGTTGCGCTTTAAGAGATTGATAATCTGGTTGCCTACCTGGCCGGTGTAGGTGGCGCTCCGCTTGCGGAGAGCGCTCTCATGCGCCAGACGGGCCGCCTCCTGCCGAAGTTCGGCAGCAAGCATCTTCTGCGTCACGGCTTGGCTCTGGATGCTGGCCACAACCGCACTGGCGGTCAGGAAGGGCGAGGAGCCCGGCGCCGCCTGGCCGGCTCCGCTCTCCAGTTGGTCCCCAGCCTGCAACGTCAGGGTTCCGGCTTCATCGGTCTTCTTCAGGGTCTTCAGGCTGTCGAGTGCCAGGGCATCATCCATGTCCGTCATGGCGCGATCCGGGGGGCTCGCCGCGGTCGAGGCCGGTACTGGGCCGTAGGCATTCCCATAGTCCGTCGTCAGAACGGCAAAGTCGTTCGTTTGCTGGTTTCTCATGACCTGCTCCAACTGCTGGGTTGCGGGAAGCGTCGCGCTAGACAGGTTGATTCTAAAGATGCTCCACATCGGGATCCGAAACTGCGCAATCATTTGCGTAACCTGTGCTCGAGCCTGGTTGATTAGCTGAACCGGCCAGATGACGTTCCGGTAGAAATTGTTGTCAGCGGTCCTGACCGAATTGATGGAACTAAGTCCCGAGTGGATGACTCCGTTGATCACGTTGAGAACCGCCTGGATAGCCCCCACCAAGCTGCTCTGCGCCTGAACACGCGGCGGGGCGACAAGCACTGCCGCTGTCGTCCCTGCCAGCGCCAACGCAAGCACCTGC
>JBAVYG010000091.1:0-4791 GCA_049698675.1 Terriglobia bacterium | reverse complement strand
GGCCAACGGCAGCGATGGCAGGCCGCCGCAATCTGTGTTAAAGGACTACCACCAGATTCTCTCCGACTTGCATTGGCCAAACGCCACTGTTGACACCGTATCTTCGTTTGCGAAGGACGCGAACGGTGATCGTCTCTGGGACGGTATTCTGATGGAGGGCCCCTACAGTTGGCGGCCACCGAACTATTGGTTTGCCGGAGAATATGTCCCCTCGCGGGGTGCGTCGGTCGAACAGGGCGATAACGAACATATTCCCACCTTGGAAAGCCTGAAAAAGTTCATTCCGCCCGACAAGCTCTGGCCGATCAACGATACCTGGTACTTCCACGCCGGGGCGATCGTCGGGGCCAGCACTCTCGCGGATATTCAGAAAGCGGTGGATCACCGCTATGGTCCCTCCAGTAATGTCGAAGAGTTTGTGCGCAAGGCGCAGCTTGCCCACTACGAAAACACCCGTGCGCAATTCGAAGATTTCGCCGCCAGCGGCTGGTCCAACCACAAAGTAACCATGTATTGGATGCTGAACAGCCACTGGCCTTCGTTCTATGGCAATATCGTGGATTACTACCTGAGCCCGAACGGCACGTACTACGGAGCAAAAACCGGCTTGCGTCCGCTCTCGGTGGTGTTTGACGCCTACGCCAGAGGGGATCACAGCGCGGCGCGCATCATCGTCTTTAACCAGACCCCGCTCGATCAACGGGGGCTGCGCGTGCGCGTCCGCGTATACGACTTGGACGGCAAATTGCGCGACGATCGCTCCGCCAAAGGCGTTCAAGTTGCGACCAACGGCGCGGTGCAGGTGTTGACGCTACCGCGGTATCCGCAGAGTTCCCCGGTGTTCTTTGTCCGCTGCCAGTTATTGGCCAGTGCGGGAAAGTTGGTCTCGGATAACACCTACTGGCAATCGCAGAAAGACGATGACCTCGGAGGCCGCAGTAACGATTTCGCCTTGAACCTGAAACAGGTCAGTTGGGCGGACATGACTGCGCTCAACACGATGTTGCCCGTACGGTTGGAAGTGGGCGCTGAACGGTTCACAGCCGATGGCCAAACCCAAGTGACCATCCACCTCCGCAACTCGTCCGAACACATCGCCTTCTTCGAGCGGGCCACCATCACCGCTTCCGAAGGCGGCGAGGAAATCCTCCCGATTCAATATGACGACAACTACATCACCGTCTATCCCCGCGAGTCCGCCGAGATTCACGGCACGGTGGCAAGGGCCGCCAGCTCCAATTGGGTCCGGCTGGAGGGCTACAACACGCCTTCCACGTCTGTGCCGATCAAGTGAACTCTTTCGCGCAGTCTGGGGCTGACGATGCCAGCAAGGGGGTTCTGCTCCAAGTACTCGGTCAGTTCGCCACTGCCGTGAGAGCCCGTCCAGACGCGCAACCAGCATGGATGTTACAGGAGTAGGTCAGTGTTCGCCCAAATCTGGGTTGGGAATCTCTGCACCGGTAACATGACGCTCTAGGTCATCGCGAACTGCTTTTTGCATTCGGGCGACGACGGCATACTCATGCTTCGCGTCGTCGCGCCGTCCCAGACCTTCGAGAGCTTTGGCCTTCAGAAAATGCACGCTGGCACTTTGAGGGTCCAAGGCTTGCGCGTTAGCCAGCCATCTCAACGCCTGCTCGTAATTTCTCCGCGCAATCGAGACTTGCGCTAATCCGTAAAATGAGCTTGCAAGGTGCGAATTGATTTGAATTGCTTTCCTGTAGTACATTTCCGATTCGTTCGTCTGCTGCAAGTAGTGGCAGACGGCGCCGAGTTCGTCATAAGTGTAGGCAACCTGCGGATCAATCTTCAAGTCCTCCAAGAACTCCTTTTTCGCCTCCTCAAATTGGTTGTGGCGCCGGTAAGCAATGCCGAGATAAAAATGCACGAAGGGGAGTCGTGGGTTTAGTTGGGCCGCTTGCTTAAGCTCGTCCAAGGCATCGTCGTTCTTCAAGGTCTGAAGGTCCGCTTTCCCGATCAGCAGGTGAAGCTCGGCCTTGTTTTCGCCGACCTCTACAAGTTGGCGGGCAGCGCGCTCTTCAGTCTCGCGCTGGCCGCTTTCATCAGCAGCCACAGCCAGGACATACAAATAGCTGAAATTGCGAGATTGGGCGTCCCAAAGCGGTTCCAGCTGCTCGACCGTCCCCGCATACTGACCGGTGAAAAAATAACACATTCCCAGCAAATAGTGGGCCTGGGCGGATGCGGGGTCATCGCGTAGAACGCTTTCGAAGGCCCTGGCAGCGGCCTTATATTCGCCTAGCGAGTAGTAAGTCAGTCCGATGTTGAGGCGCACACCCGGTACCCCAGGCGCCAATCGTTCGCCCTGCTTCAGGTTGCGTAGCGCCGCCGCCCACTGTTTGCGGCGCATAGCGATGACTCCAAGATTCGTGTACGCTCCGGCGTTCTTGGGATCCATAGCCAGGACTCGATGGAATGCACTTTCCGCATCCACCAGCCGGTTTTCGCTGAGGGCGAGCTGGCCCTCTTCATAAATCTGACGGAGTAGCGCTTCCGCTTGCGCGGCATCGGGGGCTTGGGTTGAGAGCACCTGAGGTCTTATGCCTCCCTGGGCATGTGCCCTCCCTGCTGCGGGGGTTAGCGCAAGGGCCACGACAACGAGGACGACCAAAACTGGATTTGATCTATTCTGCGTGACACCGAACATTTGCCCTTCGCTGGCGAGGCTCTGATGAGATCGAGAAGCAAACGGCGGGCCAAGTTGTTGTGCGTCAGCTCGCATAGATATGAGCGCTCCGAGGTACTGCGCGAAAGGGTTGAGTTTGCGTCCTAGGCCGATGATGCACCTGCCAGCCGCATTGAGGTAGCACTGATTCTTCTGCTCAGCGCTTCTTGGAGGCGGATAGCCTAAGGAACCTCACGGCGCGCTCTTGTTGGCGTTGGATTCGGACGCTATTCCCGCCGTGGACTTTCTGATTACAAGTGTAGCTTTCACTACTCGGCGTTCGGGACTGAGCGAGGTGTGTGTGCCTGCTTGTAAGCGAGCCAGGAGAATCGCCGCGCTGATAGCTCCCAAATCTTCCATGGGCTGGCGCATCGTCGTGAGCGGAGGATTATAGAATTCGGCAGACGCGACGTCGTCAAAGCCGATGACGGAGCAGTCGCCAGGCACGACCAGGCTTGCGTCGCGCAGGGCTGAAATAGCTCCGAAGGCGGTCATATCGTCGAAGGCCATGATGGCTGTAAAGCGACGTTTGCTCTTGAGCAAGGCCGCCGTAGTTTTGTAGCCTCCCAGGTAACTAGATGCCGGCTGTTCCAATCCTAAAACAAGCTTGGGATCGATCCTTAGCCCGAATTCTTTCGCAGCAGCGCATTGACCGTTCCACCTTTCACTACTGTCCACGAGCTGTTTCGGGCCGCGTATGAAGGCAATTCTCGTGTGCCCGAGCTTAATCAGGTAGCTGAGTGCTTCATAGGCCCCCCGCGCATTATCCACTACCACCGAATTCAAAGAGCCCTGATCCGGCTGACGCCCGATAACTACGGTGGGGAGTTTTCCATGTTCGAACTGGCCTAGGATGGTGGTCGGCAAATACATCGAGTTCGCAATCGCGATGATCCCTTCCACTCTTCGGTCCATCAACGTGTTGAGGTGGCGCTTAAACCGATCACGATGGTTCTGAATATCCGCCAATACGAGTGAGTAGCCTGCTTTGTACAGATCCTCCTCAATCCCATGGAGTATTTGACTACAGTAGGGATCGGTGATGTCAGGCACCATCACGGCAATGGACCGGCTGCGATTGCTCAGCAACATGCGGGCAAAAGGATTGGGGCGATAACATAGCTCTCGAGCGGCGGCTCTGATGCGCCTCTTCGTAGAGGCAGGAATGCCCACCGCCGACCGAGAATTATTGAGTACGATTGACACGGTTGTAGCCGAAAGCCCAGACTTTAGAGCCACATCTCTTATCGTTACCATTCTCGTTTTCCTGGTTCTTTAGTGTGCAAACACTCTTCGTGCATGCCACAAATATAAGCTCTTTGGCTGACGCATGCAACCCTGCCACTCTATCTGCTGCTGGATGTTCCGCACGCTTTCTTGGCCCGCTCGGCCATTAGCGCCATTCACTCGCCTCCTTGACAGAAAGCATCAATGCTGATAAAAGCATTTACCAAGTTTTTGGAATTTGCAATGCCGACCTTGGAGCCTGCCGAGTGCGGGGGGCATTCACCATGCTGACCGGCGACATGGAGTCAGCACTAAAACTGAATCTGGTCTTGTTTGGGTCGCTAGGGTGTTTAGCCGAAATGAGCGATGACTTGGAGGGCTCAATGGACCGAAGTCTACGACGCCTCTTGAGAAATATGGGTTCAACGCACGGCAGTGTACAACCCGTATCGATGGTTGTTATGGCGCTGCTGGTGGCGAGTGTTTTCGCCGGTGCTCGCCTTTCAACTGGCCTATGTGCCGCTGCCAGCGGAAACCCAGCCAGTGTGACCGTGAAAGAGAATCCTAAGGACGGGCTCAAATACGTCTGGATTCCCGCTGGCACCTTTATGATGGGCTGCTCCCCAGGAGACCGCGAGTGCAAAGAGGACGAGGAACCATCACATCGGGTCACTATCAGCGCTGGTTTCTGGATGGGGCAAATTGAAGTCACAGTCAAGGCTTACCGGAAGTACACGGGTGAGACGGGCACGCGAGTGGAACTTGAAGACCCACTAGCTAATCTGCCGACCGGCACTTTCCATATCAGCTGGTACGCTGCCTCCGACTACTGCGGATGGGCTGGTGGGCGACTGCCGACGGAAGCGGAGTGGGAGTAC
>JBAVYG010000090.1:0-2540 GCA_049698675.1 Terriglobia bacterium | reverse complement strand
CAAGAACATTTCGATTACCTTGTCCCGGGAGGCGAGCCAGTGGATTCTGGAAAAGACTTGTGAGGACCGTTCCTATGGCGCTCGTCCGCTGCGCCGGGCGCTCCAGAAGTACGTTGAAGACCCGCTTTCGGAAGCGTTGATCCAGGGGGAGATTCAACCCCCATCAGTTCTGGAAGTGGTTGTTGAGAAGGAAGGCCTCTGCTATCGGTCGATGAATGACAAGCTCGTCGCGGCCACGCCACTCTCACGTTAGTGCGGCCCGTCCTTAGCAAAGCAGGAAGCAGAAATTCCACGTCGTCTGTGCTTGCCGGAGTTTGGTCCTGAGAGGGATGCAGGGATTGCTTCTGCGATTTCGAGTCTTCGGGCCAACTTCTGGTGAGTTCCCGGCATCGGATTCTCTGAGCTCGATCCAAAACGAGGGGGAAGACCGTTTCTTGAGGAGAAGTTCTGCCACGTATAGACGAACGAGGATACGGTTTGGGTTGGGGTTTGTCGCCTTGCTATTGAGCTTCCTTTCTGGCATGGCGCTTGGGGCGCAGAACCCCCCAGCGGAGCAGAAACCACCCTCATCACCAGGCGCTCCACCGCCTTCGCAGCCAACCCCAGGGACTCAGCAGAACTCGCAAGCCAAGCCCTCGCAGACCCCGCCTGCGGCTCCCCCACAGAAACTCCAACTTGAAACGCCCAAGGAAGCGCCCGCTCCGCAGACAGCTCCTGAACTTACAACTCCCGGCGCGCCTCCGCAGCCGCAAGCCCAGCCCGCCGCCCAGGCAACTATTCAGTCGATTATTTTCCGAGGGAACCGACGCATTCCTGTTGCGACCTTGCGGGCCCGCATTTTCTCGCATCAAGGCGACGTGTATAACGAGAGCATTCTTGACCGAGACTTCATGGCTCTCTGGAATACAGGCTTCTTCGATGACATTCGGTTGGAAGTGGTAGATTCCGAAAAGGGCGGGAAGATCGTTACTTTCTTCGTGCGAGAAAAGAAGCTGGTCCGGAGCATTGATTACAAAGGATTGAGCAGCGTTCAGACATCGGACGTACTGGATGAATTCAAGAAGCGCAAAGTGGGCCTATCCATCCAATCCCAGTACGATCCTGTGACCATTAGACGGGCTGAGGTGGTTCTTCAGGAGATGCTCGCGGCGCATGGGAAGATGTTTGCCACCGTCCGGCACCGCACGCGGAATATTCCGCCCAACTCCGTGGCCCTGACGTTTATCGTGGTGGAAGGCCCCAAGGTCAAAGTGGGCAATGTCCGCTTCGAGGGAAACCAGGTTTTCTCTTCTCGCGAACTTGCCCGCGCCATGAAGTATTCCAGAGCTGTCGGCGCTCCACCCTCGTTCTACTGGTTCCATCAGACTTACGATAAGGAGAAAATTGAGGCCGACCTCGAAAACATCCGCGACCTCTACAGGGACCACGGTTACTTTTACGCTCTGGCGAAGGAACCGGAAACGAAGATGGTGGACACCCGGCGGCGTTATCCGTTCTTCTTTTTCAGTTGGGGCCGGGGCAAACGGGTGGACCTGACGATCCCGGTGGAGGAGGGGTTACAGTATCGCTTGGGCAGGTTCGTAATTCGCGGAAACAAGCTCTTCACGCAACAACAGTTGGCGCCTATCCTGCGGCTCAAGCCTGGAGATCTCTTTTCGCTATCTAAGGTTCGGAAGGCCATCGAGAACTACACCAAGCTCTATGGCCAGTTCGGCTACATCAATTTCACCGCCTCTCCGGACATTGAGCCTGATAACAAGCGGCGAGTCATCAACCTGGCGCTGGACTTCGAGGAAGAGAAGCAGTTTATTGTTCATCGCATTGAGTTTTCCGGCAATACCAAGACTCGCGACAAGGTGATTCGACGGGAATTGCTGCTCAGCGAAGGGGACATGTTCAACTCCTCGTTTTGGGACCTCAGCGTCCTCCGGGTGAATCAACTGGGATTCTTTGATACGGTGAAGAAGGAGGACTACGAGATCACCCAGGACGCAAAGAACAGCACGGTTGATATTACTTTGAAGGTTAAGGAAAAAGGCAAGAACTCCATCGGGTTTTCGGGCGGCGTCAGTGGCTTGGCGGGGAACTTCGTGGGGATCAATTACGCCACCAACAATTTCCTAGGGCTGGGTGAAACCTTGAGCGTTCAAATGCAGTGGGGGACCTATCAAAAGATGTATTCGTTTGGGTTCACTGAGCCGTACGTTTTTGATCGCGCCATGACCGTGGGGTTTACGGTATATCGCAGCGATTACCGCTATGACCAACTCCGCCAATTAGCTGCTTCTTACGGCGTCAGCCCCTCACAGCTCGAGAGCTCCTCCTATGGCCAATATTACGCGCAGAATTTTCAGCAGAATTCCGCTGGTTTCACGGTGTTTAGCAGCTACCCTTTACGGCGCACTTTCGCGCGCCTCGGTTTCACCTACAGCCTCTCCTCTAGCAGCATGCAAGCGTTCAATGCGGCATCCGAGTCCTATTTTCAGGCTATGAATTTTCGTGGGTTGGCAGGTCCTTCGGCTCTGAGGGGCATCGTGTCC
>JBAVYG010000089.1:0-1506 GCA_049698675.1 Terriglobia bacterium | reverse complement strand
ATCTTGTCTCGGTCGGCATCATGATTGTTGAGGTACTGTGGCTGGGGCAACATCCCAAGGCTCAAAATCAAGCACATGAGGTTATCAGGTTTCAACTTCAAGCCTTTTTCAGTGTACTCGACGGCTTTGTCCGTATCACCCTTTTGTTGATAACCATTTGCGCCGAAAGAATAAACATAGCTGAGTAAGGGGCTTTCGGGATACTTTCTGGCGAAGTCTGCGACAAGCGCAAGAGCCTTATCAGGGTCCAACTCGCCCTTGATGTCGTCGAACGCCCGAACTTGCTCTTTAGGGATTTCCAAAGTCCCGGCTTGGCCTGCTCCCATAAACATCTTTGCCATTTGCGCACGGACCTTCGGCCCCGCACGTCGGACGGCCTCCACCACCTGGTCTGTAGCCCCCGCCTTGCGGAGCTTTTTCTCGATGTCCGGAGCCATGTCAAAATTCACTCCGCGGTCCCTCACATCTTTGATCACTGTTTCCGCAGGGGCACTCTTGATTTCTTTCGTCACTTCCTTCTCAGTCATCCCAGCAGGCCCCTGCGCTTGGCTCTTTCCCTTTTCCCCGGTCTGTGGCTGCACCTGGGCCTTGGTCATATCAGATGTCTGTGACTGGATCTGGGTCTGGGGTTGTGCCGGCAGGGTCGGCGCCTGCCCCCTTACTTGCGCGTATAGAAGACTGGCAAAAGCGAATGCTGCCCATACCCAAAGGACTCGTTTGATTCTCATCATGGCTCTCGATTCTCAAAATTCATCTTGTGCGATTCCACATCCGATCCGTTGCGCTGAGCGTACAAGAACGACGCCCAGGTGTCAATCAACGTAACACAGCTCGTCTCACTTATGACTTTCTTCCTTGGAGCCGAACTGTAGTGCCTCGCCGGCCTGTACGGCCCGCAAGGCCATCGGATAGGCGGCGGCAGTTAGCGACGCCGCGCGGTATTGGGCCAGCGCGTCATTGCGCTTTCCCCGCAGGTCGCACAGCCGGCCTAGATAAATGTGCGACCAGGTCACGAGACGGAGATCGCGGGCCGTTTCCAGGGTTTTCTGGAAATACTCTTCGGCCAGATCCGGCTTGCGCATGTTGCTCGCTACGACGGCCAACCCGAAGAGGGCGCGCTCGCTTTTGGGATCCGTTTTCTCGAGCACCTCCTGGTAAGCCAACTTCGCGTCGCTGTATCGACCTCGGTAAAAAAGGTTGTCGCCTTGATCGAGCAACCGCTCTTCCTCGGTCTTTGCAGCGGGCGCGGCTGCCTGGACGGGAGGAGTGGGCGCGGGGGCAAACTTAACCTTAGCAAGCCTCCGCTCCTCTTCAACCGGGTCAATCCCATGGATCATTTGCTTGTAAAAGACGGTCATTGAGGCCTCTTGCTTCTCAAAGACCGCCAGAGACTCGTAGAAGTAACGGACCAGGATCAGACCCGACGCCGTCATCTCCTGCAGACTTTTCTCGGCTTCCGCCTGCGGGCGCTTCTCGAGGCGCAATTCCGCAGCCCCGACCAGGCAT
>JBAVYG010000088.1:0-2034 GCA_049698675.1 Terriglobia bacterium | reverse complement strand
GTCGATAGATGACCTTCGCAGGCGGTGCGACTTGAAACAACCCGGTCGCAAGGCTGCCTGCCCGATCTTTTGGACGTTGGGAGCGATGCAGGTTGGAAAAGGTGCCATCGTCGGCTGGAGGGATGTCCTTGCGCCGGCGATCCGTGACCGCTGCCCAGTTTCTCTTTGGCCATTCGACGGGTCACTGTCCAGTCTCTTCGAATCGGGCCGGACCGTTGTGGCTGAGACGTGGCCCGGCGAGTACTACAGGCGCCTATGCCCAACTCTCAAAGGCAACAAGGAAGATCGGGGACAACGAACGAAAGCCGGTGAGGAACTTCTTCGCTGGGTTAAAGACAACCATCTCGAACTCTCCTCAGAGTTACGCGCCTCCGTTATTGATGGTGTACCCCAAGGGAGCGACGCCTTCGATGCAATAGTGGGACTGCTCGGAAT
The DNA here is from genome assembly GCA_049698675.1 of Terriglobia bacterium. Lineage (GTDB taxonomy): Bacteria > Acidobacteriota > Terriglobia > UBA7540 > UBA7540 > CAVROP01. The sequence continues at coordinate 1,599 of JBAVYG010000088.1, read as the reverse complement.
GATGCAGGTCGTCTTAGGTCGGCGCGAACCCGGCGAACCAGAAGAAGTCAGAAAAGTCGAGGGCTGGATTCTGGGACAGAGTCCGGATGAAGACGAGCCCACTTAAGACTGGGGATCTCCGCACTATCCGGACTGTGATGCCCGGATTCGACGGAATCTCTACCTCAGCTCGATCACGCGATCTCCCGCTTCCAGGGATGCCTCAATACGAGGCCATAAGCGCTCGAAGGTGGCAAGCAACACGGGAGTGCGGCAATTGCCGAGGCGCACCCAAATAAGACGCGCTTTGTTCTCTGGTCTGGCGGCGAGGTATAGGAAGTCCTCATCCTTGCTGATGACAATGAGCTCATTCTGGTCCGCATAGTGCCATATCGCGGAGTCGGATGCCGAGCTTAGACCAACATCCATGACGTGGTCGCAGTCGCACCCCCGCGCGGCCAGGAACTGAGAGAGTGCTGCCGGGAGCTGGTTATCGACGAGGAATCTCACGAGGCGTGAAGCACCGAGTGGTCGGCTTGGCGAGCGGCATACTCAATAGCGGCGAGAATATCCTCTCTCTCCAGGAAGGGGTAATCAGCAAGAATCTCTTCGAAGGAAGCCCCGCCAGCCAAGAGCTCCAGGACATCGGAAACTCGGAGACGAAAACCCCGAATGCAGGGGCGGCCTCCGCACTTTCCTTCTTCCACCGTAATTCTCTTCAGCCGTTCGATGCTCACAAATTGAAAGTCTACGATGTTTTGGGCCAAAGGGCAAGAAAGAGTAAACCGGGACACTGGGTAAGGGGAGGCCGCTGCCGGGGAGCAAAGAGCTGCGCCGCAAGTGGCTTCCTTTGCGGGGTCGCCCGCAAGGCACTTCGCACCAGGCGCCGCAAACTGTGCTACTCTACGCGCTCTGTAGTTCGCGCACCACGCCGATTCTTGAGCCATTGGGGCTTCATGTCCTCCGAGGGGATTTGTTGAGCGTGCAAGTTGTCCGTCAACGAGACGATTGGAAAGCTGTGGACATTGGTAAAGACCACCATGGGTCGGGTACGGCGCCGGACTTCCACGAAGCAGGTTTCGGGCTGGGGTAGGTTGCTCTATCGCACGCAGAAAGCTCGCCCCGAAGCGGAAGGTTTTCGATTATGCTAGAGAAAACCGGAGGAAACGATGCCGAAGAAACCCGCATACACTCCTGAACACGCGCGCGGAGGTATCCAGGTTGAACTCCCCGCGATCGCAACCTGGCCGAACCAGTACCGCGGCTACGAGATCACCATTACCATCCCCGAGTACACCTCCATCTGCCCGCGGACCGGATTGCCGGACTTCGGGATCATCACCATCCATTACCTTCCCGACAAGCAGTGCTTGGAGTTGAAGTCATTGAAGTACTATATTCTTGCGTACCGAAATTTGGGCATTTTCTACGAGAACGCCGTGAACCGCATCCTGCATGATGTGACCCGAGCCTGCCGCCCCAAGTGGGCTGTGGTGCGCGGCGAGTTCTCCACACGCGGCGGCATGCGCACCACCATCGAGGCCCGCTACCCGAGGAAAGGCAGGCGGCGGGGTTAAACAGGCTGCGGGAAAATCCGTTTGGCCTGTCATTCCGAGGAGT
>JBAVYG010000087.1:0-6894 GCA_049698675.1 Terriglobia bacterium | reverse complement strand
CAAGAACCCCGTTTTACCCTTTACCCTTTACCCTTTTACCCTTTACCTTCCCTACTCCCTGCTGTCGTGCGTAGCCTGGCTAAAAGCGCATCAACCTTTTCCGGCGTGAGGTCTTCGTAAAAGTCGTAATTCACTTGCATGGCCGGCGCGCCACAACAAGCGCCAAGGCATTCGACTTCCTCCAAGGAGAATAGTCCGTCAGGCGTCGTCTCCTTGTGGCCAATTCCCAGCCGTTTCTTGCAGTGTTCGAGGATTTCCTCTCCACCCCGAACCATGCACGAGACGTTGGTGCACACCTGGAGGTTGTACTTGCCCATCGGCTGGCGATGGAGCATCGAGTAGTAGCCGATGTCCTCAATTACCTCGATCGGCCGGACATCAACCCGGCGGGCGACTTCCTCGATGACCTCGTCGCTGATAAACCCGATCTCATCCTGAGCGAAGAGGAGACAGGGGACGATGGCCGATCGCTTCAGCGGGTAGTGCGAGATCACTTGATCGAACTTTTTAAGCAGCGCGTCGGAAAGCATGGCAGACGAAAACTAGAAATCAGAAAGTAGAAATCAGAAACTGGAAAACCGAAGATCCAAAGTCAAAATTGCTATCGGCTCCGTGAGGTCTGTCATTCTGAGCGAAGCGAAGAATCTCCGCAGTTCCCGAACTTATCAACTGCCAAGATTCTTCGCTTCGCTCAGAACGACATGACCCAAGAATCCTTCGGCCATCCGCCAAGGTCCCTAATCCAAAATCCAAAATCTAAAATCCAAAATCGCCTTACCGGTCCACTTCACCCAAGATAATATCGATGGTGCCGATACAGGCGACCACGTCCGCGATCAATCGGCCCTCGATCATCTTGGGCAAAGCCTGCAAATTGGCGAAGGAGGGCGCGCGAACGTGACAGCGGAAGGGTTTAGGTGACCCGTCGCTAACCATGTAAAACCCCAGCTCGCCGCGGGGAGACTCGATGGCCTGATACACTTCCCCGATGGGGGGATGGAATCCCTCGGTGACAATCTTGAAGTGATAAATGAGCGCCTCGATGGACGTCTTCATGCTCTCCCGGTCCGGCAACACGATGTGGGGCGCGTTTGCCTTAATGGGACCCTCGGGGAGACCCTCCATCGCTTGTTGCACGATGCGCAGCGACTGTCGCATTTCTTCCAGCCGGACCAAGTACCGGGCGTACACATCGCCCTCCGGCCGCGTGGGCACCTTGAAATCAAATTTATCGTAGCTCGAGTAAGGCTGGTTTTTTCGGATGTCCCAGTCAACTCCTGAGCCGCGGAGTGGCGGGCCTGAAAGTCCCCAGGCAATGGCCTCGTCGGCGGTGAGCTTTCCGATTCCGACGGTCCGGCGGAGCCAGATGGGGTTCTTAGTCAGCAGATCCTCGTATTCTCTCAAGTGGCCGGGGAATGCCCTCACGAACTTCTCCACTCGCTTGAGCCAACCGAGGGGGGGCTCGAGAGCCAGGCCGCCAACGCGGAAATAACTGGTCATCATGCGCTGGCCGGACACCATTTCGAAGATGTGGAGGATATCTTCGCGCTCCCGGAAACAATAAAGAAGGAGCGACATGGCTCCCAGGTCTATAGCGTGGCTTCCCAGCCAAACCAAGTGGCTCTGGATGCGCGTGAGTTCCGTCAGCAGAACCCGTATCCACTGCGCGCGGGGGGGGATTTCGATATCCAGCAGTTTCTCGACCGCGAGGCAAAAGCCCAGGTTGTTGGAAAGCGGGGAAAGGTAATCCATCCGGTCAGTGAGCGTGATGCCTTGCGTGTAAGTCTTATCCTCGAAGGACTTCTCGAAGCCACTGTGGAGGTAGCCGATGTCATAGAGGGCGCGCACAACTGTCTCGCCCTCGAGTTCGAGCACCAAGCGCAATACCCCGTGGGTAGAGGGGTGTTGCGGCCCCATGCTGAGGATAACCCGTTCCTCCTGACCCGGAATTCTTTCCAGCGTGATCGGCATCTAGCGATATCCCTCGGTGGGATAATCCTTGCGCAGCGGGTGACCTTCCCAATCTTCCGGCATAAGGATTCTCCTCAAATAAGGATGCCCCGCGAACTGGATTCCAAAGAGATCGAAGACTTCGCGCTCGAATGCGTTGGCGCAGGGATACACGGGAACCAGGGAATCCACCCGGGGATTCTCACCGGAGGTCCGCACTTTGAGCCGAAGCCGCGCTGCAGTCTGAAGTGAAAGCAGATGGTAGACCACCTCAAATCGGGGTTCGTTGGGGTAAAGGTCTACCGCTGTTAAGTCGGAAAGGTATTTGAAAGTAAGGCTCGGATCCTCACGCAAGAACTCGCAGACGGTTATCAGCCTATCAGGTCGGATGTAGATCGTGACCTCGCCACGAAATTCCCTTGCCTCTTCAACGGACTCCGGGGCGAACTCCCGAAGCTTCATCAAAGCCAGATTCGTCTCGAGGTCGGATGTCATGACGGACGATTATTGAGTTCAGGGGACCTGGTCGCGGCTCGCGGCGGCTGCGATATCCGGCGCCAAGTCAAAAGCCTGTCTGCTGCCGTAGCGCCGGCTTCTAGCCGGCAACTCCATTAGATCAAATAAGGGCCGGCAAGATGCCGGCGCTACAAAGGCGTCGCGGCGGGACCGGCCAATGCCGCCGAGACGGCGGCGCTACCGTTTCCAGTCCAGGGCGCCTTTCTTCCAGAGGTAGACATACCCTGCCAGCAAGATGGCAATGTACAGAAACATTTCAACGAAGCCAAACCACTTCAAGCTCTTAAAAATAATCGCCCACGGGTAAAGGAACACCACTTCCACGTCAAAGAGGATAAAGAGCATTGCCACGAGATAAAAGCTCACCGAAAAACGCTCGCGCGCATCACCCACCGGGGGAATCCCGCATTCATAAGGGCTTAATTTCACCCTCGATGGGCGTTTCACTCCCACCCAGGCGGACAAGCCAAGGATGGCCGCCGCTATTGCCACTACGACCAGGAAATGGATCAGAACAGGCAAATAAGGGCTTGTCATTGCAATCACTTACAGTGAATGTCGTGAACCCCACCCAGAAATTTCACTATACGGAGGGCAACCCAACGTGTCAAGTTTTTTCTTGCCTGGGGCGGGTTCAGTCGTTACCATTGTGACTGTTGTGGCGCGTTGTTCGCTCACTAATACTGGGGCTGCGTGTGGGGTGATGGGTTTCAAAACTGACATCAGAGACGATGGTGTGGTCTACCATGTCCAATCAGTCATAATGTGGAGAAGCAGGTCGTGACCGTCCAATTAAACGGTGAACCTCGCGAGGTGCCCGAAGGCTTGACCTTGGCGGCATTGATTGAGTGGCTGAAACTCCCTCGCGATCGCGTGGCGGTGGAACGAAATCTCGAAATCGTGCCCCGAGCCCGCTGGAATGTGACACCCATCCAAGCTGGTGACCGGCTCGAAATGGTACACTTGGTGGGTGGCGGGTTCTCAGAATGAATTCCTACCTCGCAGCAACAATTCTCGTGCCCCTGCTCATTAAGCTGGCAGTAATCGCTCTCCTTGCAGGTTTCATCGCGCGGTTCGGAAGATTCCGGAAATTGATCGTCATCGAGCAACGTTCCCCAAGCGAAAAACTCGAATTCGCGGTTTTTCTTGGTGTACCGTTCACGTTAGGCGTTCTGGCCCGCTTGTTGGCCGGCTATCCGTCCACCGACCTCAGCTTGGAGGTGACGGTCGTGGCCGGATTGCTGGGCGGGACCATCGCCAGCCTGGTAGTCGGCATGATGGTCAGCTTGCCGGCGTTTCTGATCGGGCACGAATCGCTCGCGGTGCCCATGGCGGTGCTCTACGCGGTGGTGGCGGGGACGGCAAGGTGGGTTTGCCCGGATAAGGAAGAGATCTGGAAGTTCTCCGGGTTCATCGACCTCAGCCTTTACCGTTCGATCAAACAACGTTTCCAACACCCGGCGTTGGACTGGCAGGTGCTGTTTTCTTTTCTGTGTGTCATGCTCGAAGTCGCGCGCATCACATTCGGCAGGATGGGGCATGGAAAATCTCTCTACCATATGGACCCCCCGCATTGGTGGGCCTGGGGCTTGATACTGCTCGCCACGCTCATTGGAGTGGGCCTGCCGGTGCGCATCTGGAACAATACGCGGATCGAGTGGAAGCTGGTTGAACAGGAAAAGGCGCTGATGCAGGCTCGCATGGACGCACTGATCAGCCAGATTAATCCCCACTTCCTGTTCAATACGCTCAATACCGTTTCTTCCCTGATACGTTTTGACCCGGACACGGCGCGAGACGTACTATTCAAGTTGGCGAACATCCTGCGGCGCAGGCTAAAAAGCCAAATTCATTTTGTACCCTTGAAACAGGAACTCGAATTCATCGACGACTATTTGGATATTGAGGTGGTGCGATTCGGTCAGGATAAGCTTCAAGTCCGCAAAGAGATCGCAGCCGATACGTTGGACGTCATGGTCCCCAGCATGATCCTCCAACCCCTGCTGGAGAACGCCATCCGGCATGGAATCGGGCCCAAGATTGAGGGAGGCACGATAACGCTTCGTGCTACTCATAGCAAAGGGCACTTGGTCATCGAAGTCATTGACGACGGAGTGGGGATTCCGGAGGAACGCCGACCCGGCATTCTCGAATCCGGCATTGGCATCAGCAACGTCCACGAAAGGCTGAAGGTCCTTTACGGCCAGGATTCTTCCATGAAGATCACGAGCCAGCCCGGGAAGGGGACCGTAATTCGCATTGAGATTCCGGAATTGCTTACAACCCGGCAGCCTCTTTCCGTCGAGACGGCGCAGGTCTCGCCCTGACAGGTCGCCGAAAAGATTTCTTAGCATGTCGTTCTGAGCGAAGGAGTCAGAAGTCAGGAGTCAGAATACAAGGTATCAGGTATCAGGTGAGAGGTGTCGGGGGTGGCGGTTCGGGAAAGGTGCCTGCGGGGAGGCTGCCGACTGCTTTCTCCTGACTCCCTACCTTCTGACTCCTGACTCCTGACTTCTGACTCCCGCTCGCTGCCCGTCACCACTCTAGCGTTGATCCGGGTGCGCTTGTGAGCGACTAAACTTGAACACGTGAGGATTCTGCTATGGCGAACGATGGAGCTGAGGAGGTGAAGACACCCCCAAAGTCGATGAGCATGATCGAGCCGCGCCTTCGCAACATCTATTTGGCGTTTTACAAAGAGAGCTACTTTACGCCCAGCGCGCTTGACTTGAAAACTAAAGAACTGATAGCCATTGGTTGCTCCTTGGTGGCCAAGTGCGAGGGCTGTTTGGAGGGGCACATCAAAAAAGCGCTAGAAGTCGGGGCAACGAAGCAAGAGATTAGCGACGCGATTGTGGTTGCGGTTGGCATAGCAGCGGCGGGCGTTGTGGATATGTCCGATAAAGCTGCCATCAAACTCGACCTCCACCATTTTGAATAGTGAATGGTGAATAATGAACTATGAATTCTGAATTATGAATTGCCTCTGTTCTGACGCCTGACGGCCCCGGCGCCAGAGCACCCGAGCGAGACGTCTAGCGCAAATCTGTCCTCTATGTCTGGGACTCTTTTCGCTCGAACAAATCGCGGACCTACAGAACAAGTTTGCAATACTCTTCTCCGCATTGCGGTAGCGCGGGTGGCACATACATAGGGCAAATCACAGCATTTATAATTCAGAATTCACAATTCATACTTCACCATTGTTTTCGGGGCGCGCTTGGACTCACTGGTAATCGCCGACTTATTCGTTTTGCTGTTCCTCGGGTTGGCTGACAATCAGATGATCGCCGCGCTGCTTCCCTCGCTGCTGGGTTCGCTGCATGTCAGCGTCGGAGTTGCCGGCCTGCTGGTTGCGGTTTACTCCCTCACGGCGGCCCTGGCTTCTTTTATTTGCGGGGTTCTTTCAGACCACTATGGACGCAGGCGATTCCTGCTCTTTGGCGTCCTCCTGTTCGCGCTGGCCTCTTGGACGGCTTCTCGCGCCGCAACGTTCAATGAGCTTGTATGGGCTCGAGCCCTGACGGGGTTTGCTGCGGGGACGCTTTCCACGTGTTCCATCACCTACGCCGCAGATTGGTTTGAGTACCGTGTGCGGGGTAGAGCGCTGGGATTGATCTCGAGCGCCTATTTTGCTGCTCCCATCCTGGGTGTGCCGCTGGCAGCGCAAATAGCCGACCGCTACGGCTGGCGGCGAGCGTTCCTATTGTTCGCAATTCTGGCTTTAGCCACAGCGGCGCTCTCCGTCAGCTTGCCGAAAGATCGATTGAATCCCCAGCCCTCCTCAGACAAGTTGAGGGCAGCGGGCCGATCTTTTCGTTCATTCCTTGTTCGGCGTGACACGGCTGCTGCCTTGGGCATCGCTTTCCTGGTGTCCGGTGGGCTGGTCGGATTCCTCACTTATGTCGGCCAATGGTTGCACAGCCAATTCGCCATCTCCACCCGAACCATAGGATGGGTTTTTATGCTGGGCGGCCTGGTGGCTGTGGGAAGCGCTCCGTTAGGCGGCATCATTTCTGACCGCATCGGGAAACGCTCGGTGGCCATTGTCAGTAACATTATCCTTGCGCTTGCGGTGGCGTCAATCCCGTTCTTTTCCTGGGGGTTTTGGCTGCTGGCGGCTTTTTCCGTGGCCAGCTTGGGCGCCGCCTTTCGCCAGGGTCCTTTGACAGCGCTTATTAGCGAGCTCATTCCTTCGACCCAGCGCGGCGCCTTCATTGCCCTCAGGAACATATTCTCCCAGACCGGCATCGGCATCGCCGCCTTCCTGGGTGGATTGCTTTACGAACGGCATGGCTACGGGGCGGTGACAACATTCTGCGCGGCCATGACGGGCGTGGTTGTTTTCCTCTTGATTACACATATTGTGGAACCGCAGCCGATCCAGGAACGGGTGTAGGGGAGGAGTCAGGAGCCAGAAGCCAGGAG
>JBAVYG010000086.1:0-4434 GCA_049698675.1 Terriglobia bacterium | reverse complement strand
CCCGACGTAATCGAGTCCTTCCACTTACAAGACCCGAATGTTCGAATGAGTTTTACAGATTTCGTACAGCAGCACCAGGACCCTGACGAGTTACGAGGGGTAATATCAGGAGTTAAGGGAAAACTGTTTGAGCTCAGGCATGTGACCAACCTGAACGAGCACCTGCCTGATGGATATGTTGCCCGCTTGGCGGGTAGCGCCACACAGCCCGGCTATGACATCATAATCGAAGGCCCCGACCATCACTACGATTATTTACAGGATAAATTCTCCAATTCCCTCAGCCTGTTGCGTAGAGCCGCCGACCGATGGCCTGACATTGATATCGCGCTACCACACGAAATAGCAACGCAGGTAACAGACCCCGATCTAATCGTGCACGTTGTTGACACGGGGATTTCTGGCGATGCGCTTAATGCCAAGATTGAGCACACAGTAGACGCAGCAAGCGCCGACATTGGCTTTCATTTTCCATGGTTACTGCTTGTCATAATTGCGGCCGATGAGGCACACCAAGTTTGGAAACGCAAAGCCAAATTGATGCACTTCTGGAAGCGATTCAAGCAACGGTCGAAGCAGTCGTTGGGGTCGAACTTTATCGGTCAAGGAATAGCCGTTGCCGCTGGCGAACCTGCTCTGCAACTGGTGAGTGTCCCGGTTCGCCTTCTGAGGGGCCGGTACGATGTAGCTGCGTACTGGATGAAACTGATTGATGCCCGCCGACAGCGCATCGCCAAAATGAGCCAGGCGTTGGAATCCGGTCCTGATGGCAGAGAAAGAGTCAAATCGCTCGCCCGCATGTCGCTCTTGCTCAATTCTAGGCGTGCATGAGGCGTCTGATTCGTAAGAACGACAGATGAGCCGGTGCACTCTCGGGGCTGGAGGATTGAGGCGGGTAGCCACGGTCAGTGGTTTGCTGACCGCGGGTGGCGCAGACGTGCCGTTCTTTGGCATGTCTGCGATCCGATCCTGAGGGGCGCATACATCGCGACATAAACCGTCGCGACGTATGCGCCACCCTCGATTCTCAATTGCCCGCACGCTTTTCAATCGCCAATCGCCAATCGCCAATCGACAATCGTTCAGGCTTGTCTTTCCTCGGTTGGCCGAAAGACTTGAGTGAGGATAACGCCGATTGAAACCAGCACGACACCCCCGAGCACCAGCCCGTTCAAATACTCGTGAAGGAAGAAGTGAGCGAAGAGCGTGGCCACCAGGGGAGTGAGGGAGGAGAAAGCGTACACGCGGGCCACTGCCATCAGGCGCAAGGCCGTAAACATGCAGTAGATGGCAAGAATGCCGGAAAGAACTCCGCTGGTAAGGAGCGCCAATAGTGAATGCCGATTTATGTCGAGCAGCGCCGGCCCGCGGCCCAAAGCGATCAATCCCACCAATCCAACCAACACGCTAGTGGCAAACTGCAAGAAGATCGCGGTCGATTGGTGGGCGCCTCGAAGCTGACCGTCACGCCATAAGACTCCGGAAACCCCGTAGCTGAGAGCCGTGCAGAAGGCGAGGGGGATCGCCCAATACCAAAGCGGCGATGTGGGATGCCCGCGGAATTGCCCCCAGGAAAGGGTGACCAACCCAACAAAAATCAACAACACGCCGACGACAGCATAGCGATGAATCCGCTCATGAAGGAAAAACCAGGCAATGAGTGTCCCCCAGATGACGTAGGTTTCCTGCACAGGAATGGTTACGGTGACGCCCCCGAGACGGATGGCGAAATAATAGAGAAACAGTCCTAGCGTCGAGACAATGCCCGCGCAAAGGAAAGAAAGAATCGCACGGCGTCCTATATATCGGGAAGAAGCGGGGCGCAGTTGGTCCAACGTATGATGCTTCCAAACCAGAAAGACGCCCAGAAGCAAACTTGGCAGGCCGCGGAGAAAGGGCCCGACGAGGGGGTCGGCGTGTATGACGCCAAGGCGGTCGAAGATGTTGGCCGAGGCATAGCCCAGCACCGAGCCTGCGGCCCACGGCTCGCCGCGGCGACGTGAATCCTGATGTGGCGTATCAACCATTCCTTTCGACGGTTCTCACTGATCCCCAAACAAATCGAGCGATGATTATAAGGGCATATGGTGTTCCGGCAAAGGAGGAATGCACGCCGTTTAGCCTGTCATTCCGAGGAGCCGCAGGCGACGAGGAATCTCGCACTGCCTTGAAAGTACTCAGAGCGAGATTCCTCGCTCCGCTCGGAATGACAGCTTGGAGGGTTTTTTTCGCAGCCTGTAAAGCTCCGCCCTTCCGGTCCTGATTACTTCTGCATCATGCGGTTTAGGTGCAGGCGGAAGGAACAATCAGAGCGACATTCCTCGCCGCGCTCGGAATGACAGTGGCCGATGTCAAAAAAGCTGTCTTGAGTTTCACAGCGTCGAAGTGTTAGAATCCGGTGTGTAAGTGCCCGACCTTCGGGGCAGGGTGAGGGAAGGACTTGAATGCGCGCCTTTCCAATTCCCAATCGGCGGTAAAGCCCGCGAGGGGTGGTCCGAAGCGCTCGATCCAGCGCATGGCAGTCCGGGAAAGCGAACCGGCAAGCAAGAGGGTAGCCTAGGTAGCCGGTGCAATCAGCGGACAGAGCGAAGAAGGCCTGCAAGCCCCAGGATCCGGTGAAACTCCGGGGCCGACGGTACAGTCCGGATGGGAGAAGGTCAGGACGGAAACCGGTCTGAGGAGCGGATGTTCGTTCACCGGGATGGGTGGATAACATTCAACTCCCGCTTTCTTAGACCTGCCAACTGTTCCCTCCCGTTTGCCCCGATCGAAAACTTGGATGTTGAAATTGTTGGACAGCGCAGCAAAGGCGCAACCAAACCGAGACTCTCTGTGCTCTCCGTGCCTCTCAAGCCTCAACACAGAGCGCACAGAGCATCTCCGTGACCTCTGTGTTGAGTCTTTTCGGACAAAGGAGGGCACAGAGACACAACGCACAGCTGGGGCAATCCTCGCGGCGAGAGAAGAAGTTGGCAGCTTGCGCCACAGAGGACCGAGTCGCCGGATACTCGCCAGCCCGATGATGGCGGTTCTCCTATTACTGGTCGCCACATTGGCTCACAACGTTTACGGACAAACATGGAACAGCCACTTGGAGGGAATTGTCTTTGACCCGAGCGGGGCAGTAGTCCCAGAGGCTGCGCTCGAGCTTCGCAACCCCGCCACGGGCCAAGTTAGGCAGACTCAGACGGACGCGAACGGCTTTTACAGCTTTCCTTTCTTACCCGTTGGAAACTACGAATTGGAAATTGCCAAGACGGGTTTTGTTTCCAAGGTGGTCCGCGGGTTGGCGCTTCGAGTTGGAGAAACAGCGCGTGTGGACATTCGGCTGGAAATCGCGCATCAACGAGTCGAAATCCAAGTTGACACTCGACCGCCCCTTGTAGAAGCCGCTTCTCCTGCGATCGGGGATGAGATCGAGAATCGGCGCGTAAGCCTTCTTCCCTTGAACGGCCGCCAGTTTTCGCAACTGGCGTTGCTGGCCGCCGGCGCGGTTCCTCCCTATCCCAACAGTGCCACGCAGCAATTCAACACCGCGGCGCTGGGGTTGGGTTTCTCTGTGAATGGACAACGTTCCGAGCGGAACAACTTTTCACTCGACGGCATCACGCTCATGGAGCCCTTTGCCTACAGCCTCACGGTGAACCCCTCCGTCGATGCCATCCGGGAGTTCCGCGTTGTGGAGGACTCTTACGGGACCGACCAGGGCATTACTTCTGGCGCGCAGGTTAACATTGCTTCGCGTTCCGGCGCCAATCGCTTTTCAGGGACAGCGTACGAGTTTCTTCGCAACAGCGCTCTGGACGCCAAGAATTTCTTCGACGATCCAAACAGTCCCATCCCCCCTTATCGCCAGAACCAGTTCGGCGCCAGCCTCGGTGGGCCAATCCGTCGTAACCGCACGTTCTTTTTCACCAATTACGAGGGCTTGCGCATTCTCCAGAGCGTCACGAATACCACCCTGTTGCCTACGACCGCCATCCGCCAGGGAGATTTCAGCGGCATTAATCCCCAGACGGGCGAGCCTTTTCCCGCCATTATTGACCCCACTACGGGCCAGCCTTTCCCGGAGAACACAATGCCGGCATCACGAATCGACCCGGTGTCCCGCGCTATCCTGGCGCGCGTTCCTTTGCCGAGCAATCCCCAGGCGCCGCCCGGCGAAAACAACGACATCAATGTGGGGCTGCATCGTGTGACCACGGACCAGTTTATCGCGCGAATAGACCATGAGCTGACGCCCAAGCACCAACTCTTTGGGCGATTTCTCCTGTTCAATGGACAGCAACTGGTTCCTTTCGTCCCGGACTCGTTCGCGCAGAATCCGTCCGCCCCGCCGGGATTCGGCACCAACAAGGATGACACGGGAAGGAACCTCGCACTGGGGCTTACTTCCGTCTTTCGGCCCACGCTGATCAACGATTTCCGGTTCGG